>NZ_JBHJUK010000026.1:0-78516 GCF_042266225.1 Kitasatospora sp. NPDC056181 | reverse complement strand
GCGGCATCCCGGACGCGGCCTGTGCCTCGCCCGGGCCGGCGGGCGTGACGTCCGCGTGTCCGGCGTCGCCGTCCGCGTCGGCCTCGGCGACGGCCCAGGCCAGGGAGAGGCCGCGGGCGGCCAGTGCGGCACGCAGCGGCGGCAGGTCGTCCAGGACCTGCCGCCGTGTGAGTTCCGCGGTCACACCCGGAGCAGCTTCTTGACGATCTTTCCGGCTGGATTGCGCGGCACCTGCTCGATGAACTCGATCCGCGCCGGGCGCTTGTACGGCGCCAGCCGCTCGGCCAGGTGGCGCTGCAGTTCGGCGCGACCGGTGCCCGCCTCGGCGACCACGTAGGCCAGCGGCACCTCGCCGTAGTCGGCGTCGGGCACGCCGACCACGGCCGTGTCCCGCACCGCCGGGTGCTGCAGCAGCGCCCGTTCGATCTCGGACGGGTAGACGTTCTGCCCGGCCCGCAGGATGAGGTCCTTGGTGCGGTCGACCAGGTGGATGCGGCCGGCCCGGTCGATCCGGCCGAGGTCGCCGGTGCGGATCCAGCCGTCCGCCGTGGTGATCTCGGCGGTGGCGTCCGGGTTGTGCAGGTAGCCGTGCATGACGCCCGGCCCGCGGACCACGATCTCGCCGATCGCCTCCGGCGCCACCTGCTGCCCGTCGGCGCCGATCGCACGCACGGACATGCCGGGGACGACCCGGCCGGCGGGCACGATCTCGCCCACCGCGTCCGGGGCCGGGTGCTCCTCCGGGCCGAGGGTGACGAACGGGCCGCCGACCTCGGTCATGCCGTAGACCTGCCGGAACCCGCAGCCCAGCCGCTCGGCGGCCGCCACGTACACCTCGGGGGGCATCGGCGCGGCGCCGTACATCACCTCGCGCAGGGTTCCGAGCTCGGTGCGTTCCAGGGCCTTGGCCTGCAGCATGAAGCGCAGCATCTGCGGGACCAGCCAGATGTGCGTGGCGCGGTGGGTCTCGACCGCGGCCAGCGCGCGCTGCGGGTTGAAGCCGGGCATCAGCACGGCGGTGGCCCCGGCGGCCAGGTAGGTCAGCGTGACCACCATGCTGCCGTGGTAGAGCGGGCAGCAGTTGACCAGCACCATGTCGTCGGCCGGCCTGCTGACGGCCAGCCAGCCGAGCGCGATGGCCCGGAACGACCGCTGGTCGACCACGACGCCCTTGGCCCGCCCGGTGGTGGCCGAGGTGTGCAGGATCGCGACGGGGTCGGTGTCCGCGACCTCCGGCAGCTCGAACTGCGTTGCTTGCTCACCGAGTTCCGCGAAGGCCGGCTCGTCCAGGGCGATCCGCCGCGACACCGGGAGGTCCGCGAAGCGCTCCAGCAGCGCCGTCTCGCCGATCAGGGCGGTCGGCTCGACCCGCTCCACGATCTCGGTGACCTCGGACACCGTGAGACTGTGGTTGAGCGGCACGAACAGCGCGCCGAGCCGGGCCAGCGCGAAGTAGGTCTCAAGGACCTCGACGCGGTCCAGCGAGAGCACCACCACCCGGTCGCCGGGGGCGATGCCGAGAGCCGCCAGCCCGTGGGCGAGGCGGACGGTGCGCTCGTGGAACTGGGACCAGGTGACCGAGCGGCGCTCGTCCACCAGCGCCACCCGGTCGGGGAAGCACTGCCGGTTGCGTTCCGTCAGCTGGCTGAGCCACATCACGCGCCGCCGGACTGCTGGGCGGCGCTCCGCTCCTCGACGAAGCGCTCGTAGTCGCCGATCGTGGCGAGCTTCTCCATGTCCTCGGCGGTGACCTCCACGCCGGTGCGCTGCTCGATGAGCAGGACCAGACGCACCAGGTCCCCGCTGTCGATGCCGCTGGCCGCGAGGTCGACGTCGTCACCGATCCCGTCGGTGTACTCCGAGGTGCCGGTCAGTTCCACCAGCATCGACCTGATCAGGCTCATGGTTTCCCTTTCACTGTGCGCTCGTTCGCTTCATGCGGTTATCGCTTCATGCGCGTGTTCACTTCATGCGCGTGTTCACTTCATGCGCGTGTTCACTTCACGCGCGTGTTCACTTCGCCGTGGGCCGGCCGCCGCGCCCGTCCGCCGCGCCGCTCGTCGGTCGTCGAGCGGCCGCCGCGGGCGGTGGCTCCTGGCACTGCCCTCACCTCTGGAAGGAGGGACGCCGTGGGTCCGGCACTCCCCGCCCCGTGCGTGACCTTCATCACGCCCGCGGATCCGCGGCGCCGGGGATAGCCCGCGCCGATCGGCGCCTCTTTCTGTTTCGGAGGCGCCGGTCACGACGAGGCGGCGCCCGGACCGGCAGGGGAGCTGAAGGAGTGGCCAACATGACCGGCGGGCATCAGTCGGCGCGGCACGCGCCGGCCACCGGGCAGGGCGAGCAGGGCGGGCAACTGCGCCAGGAAGACGGGGAGTTGCTCGCGCAGTTCGAGGCGCTGGTGGCGGCCGGCGAGACCGTCGAGCCCCGCGACTGGCTGCCCGACGGCTACCGGCGGATGCTGATCCGGCAGATCGCCCAGCACGCACACTCGGAGATCATCGGCATGCAGCCGGAGGGCGCCTGGCTGACCCGCGCGCCGACCCTGCACCGCAAGGCCGCCCTGCTGGCCAAGGTGCAGGACGAGGCCGGGCACGGCCTGTACCTGTACTCGGCGGCGGAGACCCTGGGCGTGGACCGCGCCGACCTGCTGGACGCGCTGCACCGCGGCCAGCAGCACTACGCGGCGACCTTCGACCACCCGGCGCTGACCTGGGCCGACACCGGCGCCATCGCCTGGCTCACGGACGGCGCCGCAGTGGTCAACCAGGCACCGCTGACCCGGACGTCCTACGGCCCCTACGCGCGGGCGATGCGGCGGGTCTGCCAGGAGGAGGCGTTCCACGTGCGGCAGGGCTACGACCAGTTGCTGGCGCTGAGCCGGGGCACGCCGGAGCAGCACCGGATGGCCCAGGACGCGGTGAACCGCTGGTGGCTGCCCGCGGTCGCGTTGATGTTCGGCCCACCGGACACCGAGGCGGGCGGCGCGGGCGCGGCGGTCGGTTCGGCGGTCTCCCGGCGGGCGATCGCCTGGGGCATCAAGCAGCACACCAACGACGAACTGCGCCAGCGCTTCGTGGACCTGGTCGTGCCGCAGGCCGCGAGCCTGGGCCTGGCCCTGCCGGACCCGGCGATCCGCTGGAACCCCGAGCGCGGCCACCACGACTTCGGCCCGGTCGACTGGCCCTGCTACCGGCGGGCGCTGGCGGAGGGCACCCACTGGGCGCGGCGGCGCCTCGCGCACCGGGAGGCCGCCCACCGGGACGGCGCCTGGGTGCGGGAGGCCGCCGAGGCGTACGCGGGCCGCGGCAGCGGCGAGGAGACGGCGGAGGTGGCGGCATGACCAGCGGGAACGGCGGCCCGTCGGCGTCCTGGGAGGTGTTCCTGCGCGCAAGCCGCGGACTGGCCCACCAGCACGTCGGCTCGGTCCGCGCGGCGGACCACCAGCTGGCCCTGGCCACCGCACGCGACCTGTTCGCCCGCCGCGGCGAACCGCAGTCCCTCTGGGTGGTCCGCTCGGACCAGGTGCACGCGGTCTCGCCGCAGGAGAAGGACCCGTACTTCGCCGGCGCGGCGGACAAGCCGTACCGCTACCCCGGCCACTACGCGCCGCTGGGCGGTCCCGAGGCGTCCGAGCCGTCCGAGCAGCCGTCCGAGGCG
This sequence comes from Kitasatospora sp. NPDC056181, assembly GCF_042266225.1. Taxonomy (NCBI): domain Bacteria; kingdom Bacillati; phylum Actinomycetota; class Actinomycetes; order Kitasatosporales; family Streptomycetaceae; genus Kitasatospora; species Kitasatospora sp. NPDC056181. Next base: position 74,856 of record NZ_JBHJUK010000026.1, on the reverse strand, counting down.
TCCAAGTCGCCCGAGCCGTCCAGGTCCACGGAGGGAACGAGCCATGACCGCTGACACGACGGCCGGTACCGCCGCCGCGGCGACGGTGGCGCAGGAGCACGACCTGGCCCGCTGCGCGCTCGGTCTCGGCGACGACGCCCTGATCCTGGCCCAGCGGCTGTGCGCGTGGATCACCCGGGCGCCGAGCATCGAGGAGGACCTGGCGCTGTCCAACATCGCACTGGACCTGCTCGGCCACGCCCGGATCCTGCTGACCACGAGCGGCCGACTGGACGGCACCGGCCGCAGCGAGGACGACCTGGCGTACCTGCGCGACGGACGCGAGTTCCGCAACACGCTGCTCACCGAGCTTCCGGGCGGCGACTTCGCCGTCACGGTGGCCCGCCAGCTGCTCTACACGCACTACGCGCGGTTGTACTACGCCGAGTTGGCGGGCTGCGCCGTCCCGGAGCTGGCCGCCTTCGCCGGGCGCGCCGCGACGGAGGTGGGCTACCACCGGGCGCACGCCGACGGCTGGACGGTCCGGCTGGGCCTGGGCACGGCCGAGAGCCGCCGCCGGATGCAACACGGCCTGGAACTGATGTGGCCGTACGCCGCCGAGTTGTTCGAGGCGGACGAGGCGGTGGCGCGGCTGGACGCGGCTGGCCTGGTCCCCGCCCCGGACAAGGTGCGCGAGCGCTGGCAGCGCGAGGTGACCGAGGTGGCGGCCCGGGCGGGCCTGCGCGTGCCCGAGCCGTCCTGGTCGGCCGGCGGCGGCCGGGACGGGCGCCACTCGGAGGAGTTCGGGCTGTTGCTGGCCGAGCTCCAGTCGGTCCACCGCCAGTACCCGGGAGGTACCTGGTGAGCGGCCCGGGACCGGTCCGGCCGGGCTCCGCGGCCGCCGGGTCACCGCTGTCGCGGCCGCCCGAACGGCGACTGCCCGGACCGCGACCGGCCGAACGGCGCCCAACCGACCAGCGACCGACCGACCAGCGACCGGCCGAACACCGGTCGGCCGCACTGCAACTGGCCGAACTGCGCTCCGCCGTCGAGGAGTTACCAGATCCCGAGCTGCCCGTGGTGACCCTCGGCGACCTGGGCATCGTGCACGTGGTCCGGATCGGCGCGGACGGCACGCCGGAGGTGGAGCTCACCCCGACCTTCCTGGGCTGCCCGGCGATGGAGGTCATCGAGCAGGCGGTGCGCGACGTGCTCGCCGAGGCCGGCCACCCGGCGGGCCGGGTGCACCGGGTGCTGGTCCCGGCCTGGAGCACCGACCGGATCAGCGAGCGGGGCCGGCGCCGGCTCGCCGAGCACGGGATCGCCCCGCCGGGGCGCCCGGCCGGGGCCGAGGCCCAGGTGGTGACGGTGGCGCTCGGGCCGCCCTGCCCGCACTGCGGCTCGCAGGCCACCCGGCCGCTGAGCCCGTTCGGGGCCACCCGCTGCCAGGCGATCCTGCTGTGCACGGCCTGCCGCGAGACGTTCGCACAGTTCAGGACGGGGTGAGGCGAGGTGCTGAGCACGATCGACGAAACCAACCGGCCCGCCGGGCCGCAGGGTTGGCACGCACTGACGGTGAGCGGGCTGGACCACCTCACCGACGACACCGTGGCGGTCACCCTCGCGGTGCCGGACCGGCTGGCCGAGGCCCTCTCCCACCGCGCCGGGCAGCACGTGGTGGTCCGCCACCGGCAGGGCGAACGCGAACTGCGGCGCTGCTACTCGGTCTGCCCGCCGCCGTTCGACCCCGGCCGGCTGCGGCTGATCGTCAAGCGGGCGAGTCCGGACGGCTTCGGGGCGTACGCGACGACCCGGCTCGCGGTGGGAGACCGACTGCGGGTCTCCCCGCCGGCCGGCACCTTCCAGCTGGCCGCCGCACCGGTCACGCACCACGTGCTGCTGGCCGGCGGCACCGGCATCGCCCCGCTGCTGGCGATGGCCGCGGCCGCGCTGCGCGACGACCCACACTGCCGCGTCTCACTGCTGTACGCCGCCCGCGGCGCCGGCTCGCTGTTGCTGGCCGACGAGCTGGCCGACCTGAAGGACGCGTACCTGGGCCGGTTCACCCTGCTCCAGGTCTTCTCCCGGGAGCGCCGGGAGGCGGACCTGCTCTCCGGCCGGCTCGACGGCGCCCGGCTGCGGCGCCTGCTGTCCGCGCCGGGCACCGAGTTCGACGCGGCCACCGCCTTCTACCTGTGCGGGCCGTGGGGCCTGGTGACGCTGGCCCGGACCGCGCTCGCCGAGGCCGGCGCGGCCGAGCGGCAGATCCGCCTGGAGCTCTTCTCGCCCGAGGGGACGCCCGCCGCGGTTCCGGTGCCGCCGGCCGGCCGCAGCGTCCAGGTCACCGCGCGGCTCGGCGGCCACACCGCCGGCGCCCGGATGCTTCCCGGCGACCGCACGCTGCTGGACGCGGTCCTGCGGGTCCGGCCGGACGCACCGTACTCCTGCCGGGTCGGGCTGTGCGGCAGCTGCCGCGCCCGGGTGGTCTCCGGCTCGGCGCTGCTGGACAGCCAGTACGCGCTCGACCCGGCCGAGGTGGCGGCCGGCTACACGCTCACCTGCCGCGCCCGTCCGCAGACGGATGCGGTCGAACTCGACTTCGACGCCTGAGACCTCGGGCGTCCCGACCGCCGGCCCCGGTAGGGCCGGCGCAGAGAGGAACCATTCATGACGTCGACCAGACTCGCCGACCGGACCGCGCTGGTGACCGGTGGCAGCCGCGGAATCGGCCGGGCGATCTCGCTGCGGCTGGCCGCCGAGGGCGCGCTGGTGGCCGTGCACTACGGCCACGACGAGCAGGCCGCACAGGACACCGTCAAGGAGATCGAGGCGGGCGGCGGCCGGGCCTTCGCTGTGCGCGCCGAGCTCGGCGTGCCGGGCGACGCCGAGGCCGTCTGGGACGGCTTCGACCGGGGTCTGGCGGCGCTCGGCGCGCCGGCCGGTGTGGACATCGTGGTGAACAACGCGGGCATCACGCTGCCCAAGCCCATCGCGGACGTCACCGAGGAGGACTACGACCGGGTCTTCGCCGTCAACACCCGCGCACCGTTCTTCATCCTCCAGCGCGCGCTGCCCCGGCTGCGCGACGGCGGCCGCATCGTCACCATCTCCTCGGGCGCCGTCCGGATCGCCTACCCCGCGATCGCCGCCTACACGATGACCAAGGGCGCGCTGGACGTCCTCACCCCCGCCCTGGCCCTGCAGTTGGGCCCGCGCGGCATCACCGTCAACACCGTCGCGCCCGGCTTCACCGAGACGGCGATCAATCCGACCCTCGCCGACCCGCGGATCCGCAGCGCCCTCGCCGCGCACTCGGTCTTCGACCGGCTCGGAACACCCGCCGACATCGCCGACGTGGTGGCCTTCCTGTCCGGCGACGACGCCCGCTGGATCACCGGGCAGTGGATCGACGCGACCGGCGGCGTCCACCTCGGCCTCTGACACCCTGGAGCCCCAACAGATGATCAACCAAACGCCCGTCCCCGAGGACGCCGCCGAGCTGGCCGTCTTCGCAGGCACCTCGCCGTACGAGGACTACGTGCACGCCTCGGTGCTCGGCTCGCTCCAGCAGCCGCTCACCGACGCGCCCGACGAGATGGGTTTCCTGGTCACCACCCAGGTGATGGAGCTGTGGTTCAAGCTGATCGTGCACGAGTGGCGCGCGGCCTGCGACGCGTTCGCCAAGCAGGACCTGCCGGCGGCGCTGGACGCGCTGGAGCGCAGCCGCCGTGCCCACCTGTCGCTCAACGCCGCCTGGACTCCGCTGGCCGCACTGACGCCGGTGCGCTTCAACGGCTTCCGGGCCGCCTTCGGCCAGGCCTCGGGCGCCCAGTCCGTCCGGTACCGGATGATGGAGTTCCTGCTCGGCGAGAAGTCCGGAGCGGTCCTGGACGCCCACCGCGGCGACCCGGTGGAGCACGCCGAGCTGGCCGAGCACCTGCACGCCCCCGCGCTCTGGGACGAGGTGCTGCACTTCCTGCACTCCCAGGGCCACGAGGTGCCGCAGGCCGTGCTCCAACGGGACGTCACCCAGGCCTACGAACCGGACGAGGGCGTCGTCGACGTGTGGCGGCGGATCTACCGCGGACCGCAGCACGATCCGCTCCTTCGGCTGGCCGAACTGCTCACCGACATAGCCGAGTTGGTGCAACGCTGGCGCACCGACCACCTGCTGGTGGTGCGGCGCGCGATGGGCGCCAGGCCGGGCAGCGCCGGCACCTCCGGGCTGGACTGGCTGGACCGCCGCGCGCGGCGCCAGGTCTTCCCCGAGCTGTGGACGGTGCGCAGCGATGTCTGACCCGATGTCCGACCCGATGTCCGACGCGATGTCCGACGCGATGTCCGACGCGACCACCACGCCGACCACCGGCTCGACGACGACCACCACCACGGCCACCGGCTCGACGACGACCGGCAGGACGATCTCCGCCTTCGCCGCCGAGGAGGAGCGCCGGGTGCTCGGCCTCAGGCCGGTGCTGGCCCCGGTCCACGGCCGCTACGGCGACCACCCGCACCAGGTCTACGACCTGTGGCCGGCCGAGGGCGGCCGCGACGACGCGCCCCTGGTGATCCTGCTGCACGGCGGCTACTGGCGCTACGACCGGATGCACCTGACGCCGTTCGCCGCCTACCTGGCGGGGCAGGGGCTGACCACCGTGCTGCCGGGCTTCCGCCGCTCGGGCGGCGCCGGCGGCTACCCCGAGACCTTCGACGACATCGCGCGGATCGTGGACACCCTCCCGGCCGGGCGGCCGTACATCCTCGCCGGGCACTGCTCGGGCGGGCACCTGGCGCTGTGGGCCGGGGCCCGCGCCCTGCTGCCGGCCGACTCCCCCTGGCACAGCGCCGAGCCGCCCACCGCGATCCTCGCCCTGGCCCCGCTCACCGACCTCCAGGCCACCATCCGTGACCGGCTCAGCGAGGACGCGGCCCTGCAACTGCTCGGCGGCCCGGAGGCCGCACCCGAACGGCTGCCGCTGGTGGACCCGGTCACCCTGCTGCGCGGGCCGGGCACCACCGGGGTGCGTACGGTCCTGCTGCACGGGGCGGTCGACGAGGAGGTGCCGCCGGGTCAGTTCACCGACTACGCCGCCGTCCACCGGGACCTGGAGGTCGTGGTGCTGCCGGACACCGGCCACTACACCCTGATCGAGCCCGGCGCGCCGGGTGCCCGCGCGGTCGCGGAGCAACTGAACCGACTGGCAGCGGAGTTCGGCCCCGGGCAGGCCGTCGGGAGCGCGGGGAGCACGACGTGAGCAGCACCGCCGAACGCCTCGTCGAACGACCTGCCGAAGGCCTCGCCGACCGGGCCGCCGCACTGGATGCCGCCGACCCGCTGTCCGGCCTGCGCGAGCGCTTCCTGCTCCCGCCGGGCATCGTCTACCTGGACGGCAACTCGCTCGGCGCACTTCCCGCGGCCGTCCCGCCGGTGCTGGCGGACGTGGTGCACCGGCAGTGGGGCACCGGTCTGATCCGCTCCTGGAACGACCACGCCTGGTGGCAGGCCCCGCTGCGGGTCGGCGACGCGGTCGGACGGCTGATCGGCGCGGCCCCGGGGCAGGTGGTGGTCGGCGACTCCACCAGCGTGCAGTTGTTCAACGCGTTGAGCGCGGCGGTCCGGCTCCGCCCCGGCCGGCCGCTGCTGGTCGTCGACCGGGACCACTTCCCCACCGACCGGTACCTCGCCGCCTCCGTCGCCCGGCTCCACGGCCTCCGGCTCCGTGCGGTGCCGGCCGACGCGCTGGCGGAGCTGCTGTCCCGGGAGGGCGAGCAGGTGGCCGCCGTGCTCGGCGCGCCGGTGGACTACCGCACCGGCGCGCTGACCGACCCGGCGCCCGTCACCCGGGCCGCCCACGACGCGGGCGCGCTGACGGTGTGGGACCTGTGCCACGCCGCCGGGGCGCTGCCCCTCGACCTGGACGCGCTCGGCGCCGACCTGGCCGTGGGCTGCGGCTACAAGTACCTGTGCGGCGGCCCCGGCGCCCCGGCCTTCCTCTATGTGGCCCACCGCCACCAGGCCGGCTTCGACCACCCGCTGACCGGCTGGAACGGCCACGCCGACCCGTTCGACCCCAGCGAGGAGTACCGTCCCGCCGACGGCATCGCCCGCGCGCGGATCGGCACCCCGCCGATGCTCTCCCTGCTCGCGCTGGAAGCCGCCCTCACCGTCTTCGACGGCGTCGACCCGGCCCGGCTGCGCGCCAAGAGCCTCTCGCTGACCGGCTTCCTGCTCGACTGCGCCGACGACCTGCTCGCCCCGCTGGGTTTCACCCCCGCCACTCCGCGCGAACCGGACCGGCGCGGCAGCCAGGTCGCCCTGCGCCACCCCGAGGCCTACGCCCTGGTCCAGGCCCTGGCCGCCCGCGGGGTGATCGGCGACATGCGCGCCCCCGACCTGCTCCGCTTCGGCGTCAACGCCCTCTACGTGTCCCACGCCGACGTGCTGCACGCCATGACCACCCTGCAGGAGATCGCCGCTGGGCGCGCGCACCGGCCGCACCTGGCCGAGCGGCGGGCGGTGGTGACCTGAGGCGCGGCCGGTGGACCGAACGGCCGTCCCGGCCTGCGCCGAGCGGCCGGTCGGCGCGGGATCGGTGCGCGGGCGACCAGGGTCACGGCTGAAGGAGGCTTCACCGTCGCGCGGGTCACCACGGCGAGGAGGTGGTGGCTCGCCACGACGACAAGGTCGTGGGTCGCCACGGTGAGAAGGTCGGAGGAGCCGGCCACGGGGCCGACGCCCCGGCCGATGACGAGCACGGGCACGGGCACCGCGGCGGCACCGGTGTCCTCAGGGTCCAGGTGGCCGCTGTCGCCGGGCCGCGGATGTGCCGGGTCGTGGGCGGTGGCGTCGGGATCGGCCGTCCGTCGCGTGCCGCCCACCCGACGGACGTGACAGCGGGGCCGGGCGTCCGGACGGTCCGGGCAAGCCCGTGGCCGTTCGTGGTCAGGCAGGTCACAGTGTTCATGCCACCCTCCGCATGCCTCGACGGTGGTGCCGGTCGCGGGCCTGGACGGCCGCGGGGTGCCGGGGGATCCGGCCGACGCCTCGGCGCGACGCTCGCCCCGGTGGCCGACCGGTCGTCCTGCCAATCACGCTAGCGGCCGCGCAGGGACGGACGGTGGTACCCGGGACGGAACCTCGCGGTGGGGGCGGCACCTCGGTACTACGCCGGACGGGGACGGCCGCACCGCCGCAGTGCCGCAGTGCCGCACTGCCGCACCGCCGCACCGCCGCACTGCCGCACTGCCGCACCGTCACGGTCCGGAGGCGGCGGGATTCCGCGGCCGTTGCGGTGCCGGATCAGAGCGCGCTGCTGCTCGCAGGGTGCCGGCTCGCGAGCGGTGCGGGACGTGGACCCGCGAGGGACAGGACGTGGTCGGCGTGGCCGGCGACCAGGGGAAGGTCGTGGCTGACGAGGACCACCGCCAGGCCTCGGCCGGTGCGCAGCTCGCCGAGGAGGTCCATGAGTGCCGAGGCGGTGTCGGCGTCGAGGGCGGAGGTGACCTCGTCGCAGAGCAGGACGTCGGGTTCGGCGGCCAGCGCGCGGGCGAGGGAGACGCGCTGGCGTTGTCCGCCGGACAGCTCGTGGGGGTGGCGGTCCGCGTAGTGCGAGGGCAGGCCGACGGCGGCGAGCAGTTCGGCGACGCGCTCCCCGCACCGGGCGGTGGGGAGGCCGAAGTGCAGCTTCAGTGGCCGGGTGAGGGTGGCGCCGATGGTGTGGGCGGGGTTGAGGGCGCCGAGGGGGTTCTGCGGGACGAGCTGGATGCGGCGGCGCTGGTCGCGGGCGCGCCGTCGGTGGGAGGCCGCCAGCGGGCGGTCGTGGAGCGTCATGGTGCCGGTGTCGGGCGCGTGGAGTCCGGCGAGGGTGCGGACCAGGGTGGTTTTGCCGCAGCCCGACGGGCCGACCACTCCGGTGAGGGTGCCGGGGGTCAGGTCGAGGTCGAGGTCCGCGAGGACGGTGCGGCGGGTGCGGCCGCTGCCCGTGTGGGCGCCGAGCGACCGCACGCTCAGCACGGGGCGTTCGGCCTTGGTGCGCCGCCTCCCGGGCTCGGCGGGCGCGAGCGCAGGGGCGGGTGACGGGCCGGCCGGGGCGGGTGACGGGGCCTGTGCGGGCCACAGGGCGAGGGCCTCGTCGGCGCAGCGGGCGACGAAGGCGGGGTCGTGGCTGGTGAAGGCGATGGCGATGTCGTCGCGGTCGGCGACGGCCCGCAGCAGGTCGGCGATGTCGTCGCGCAGGTCGGCGTCGAGGCCGGCGGTGGGCTCGTCGAGCAGGAGGATCCCGGGCCGTCGGGCGAGGGCGCGGGCGAGGGCGACCCGCCGCTGCTGACCGCCGGAGAGGCCTGCGGGGCGGCGGCGCCGGAGATGGTCGTCGGCCGGTAGGCGGACGGCCCGCAACAGGTCGGGCACGGTGGTCCCGCGCCGGACGGCGGCGGTCTCGGTGATGAGGCGGTCCACGCGCATCCGCGGGTTGAGGCCGGAGCCGGGGTCCTGGCCGACGAAGGCGAGCCGGTGGCGGCGGAGGCGGCGGACTTCCTCGGGCGGGAGGGCGAGGATGTCGTGGCCGAGGACGTCGACGGTGCCGGCGGTGACGCGGGCGCCGGGTGGGAGGGCCCCGGCGAGGGCGCGCAGCAGGGTGGTCTTGCCGGCGCCGGAGGGACCGGTGATGGCGTGGACGCGGCCAGGGGTGAGGGTGAGGCCGGCGTCGGTGAGCAGGGGCGTGTCCCCGAGGGCGATGGACAGGCCGGCGGCACGGGCGGCGGGGGCGGTGGTGCTCACAGCGGGGTCTCCGGGGTGGGCCGGGCGGGGGCGAGGGCTTCGGCGGCGAGGTTGACGCTGATGGCGAGCAGGCCGATGGCCAGGCACGGTGCGCCGACGGCCCAGGGGTTGAGGGTGATGCCCGCGGCGTTCTCGCGGATCATCAGGGCCCAGTCGGCTTCCGGGGGTTGGGGGCCGAGCTGGAGGAAGGCGGCGACGGAGACGATGTAGACGCCCTCGACGAAGCGCAGGCCGAACAGGGCGAGGAGGGTGGAGCGCAGGTTGGGCAGGACCTCACGGACCGTGAGGTGCCACAGGCGCTCGCCGCCCGCGGCTGCGGCCTCGACGTAGCCGGTGGCGGCGACGGGGGCGGCTGCGGCGGCGACGATCCGTACGGCGTAGGGGATGCCCAGGAGGATGGCGGCGGCTGCGACGGCCAGGCGTCCGCCGCCGGGCCAGGCCAGGGCGATGAGCATGATGGCGAGGACGGAGGGCAGGAGGATCGTCAGGTCGGCGGCGCGTTCGATCCACCGGCCGATGGCGGGGCGCAGGGCGGCGAGGATGCCGAGGGCGGTGGCGGCCGCGGTGACGACGAGGGCGATGGCCAGGGCGGTGGCGATCAGGGGTGCGCCGCCACTCAGGAGGCGGCTGAGGACGTCACGGCCGAGCTGGTCACCGCCGAGTGCGGCGCCGTCGCCGGGTTCGGCGTAGGGGAAGGTGACGGGCGTGTCGACGGGGTGGGGAGCGAGGAGGGGGCCGGCCAGGGCGAGGACGACCAGGAGCAGTGCGGGAGCGGCGCGGACGAGCACGCGTCCCGTGCGGCGGGTGGCGGGCGGGGCGGCCGCTGCCGTCGGGGCGTCGGCGGTCATCGGCGCTCCTCTCCGAGGGTGGTGGTGCGGACGAGGTCGGCGAGCAGCAGGAGCAGGCTGATGGCGGCGCCGGCCGCGGCCACGACTCCGGCGACGAGCGTGGTGTCGCGGTCGCTGATGGCCCCGGCCAGGAGGGCGCCGATGCCGGGGTAGTTGAAGAGGGTCTCGACGACGACGGTGCCGCCCAGGAGCATGCCGGCGGAGGTGGCGATGCCGACGGCGATGGCGGGCAGGGCGCCGGGGAGCATGTGGTGGCCGAGGACGCGCCGGCGCGGCAGGCCGTCGAGGACGGCGGCCTGGACGTGCGGCAGCGCGGCCTGGTCGGCGAGTGCGCCGCGCACGATGCGGGTGTTCCAGCCGATCTGGGGGATCGCGAGGGAGAGCAGGGGCAGGGCGAGCATGGTCCACGACTCGGGTCTGCCGTCGGGGCCGGTGAGGGTGACGGCGGGCAGCCAGCCGGTCCACTGGGACAGCAGGAGCAGGAGGGCAACGGAGACGACGAACTCCGGGAGCGCGAACGCGGCGGTGGAGACCGCGTCGATGGTGCGGTCGGCGCGTCCGCCCGGTCGCAGCGCGGCCCAACTGCCGAGCGCGAGCGCGCCGGTGGTGCTCAGGGCGAGGGCGAGGGTGCCGAGCAGCAGGGTGTTGGGGAACGGCCCGGCGAGGACGTCGGTGACGTGTTGGCCGCGTGCGGTGGTGCCGAGGTCGCCGGTGGGCAGGCCGGTCATCCAGTCCCAGAAGCGCTCGGCGACCGGGCGGTCGAGCCCCAGGGCGGTGCGGCGGGCGGCGAGGTCGGCGGCGGTGACGCCGCGGTCGGTGGTCGCGCCGGCGGCGTCGCCGGGGAGGAGCTCGACGGCGGCGAAGACGCCGGCGAGCAGGACGACGAGCATGGCCAGGCGCCGGGCCACCTGCCGGGCGGCCCGGCCCGCACCGGGGAGGATGCGGGCCGGGAGACTGTGCGAGCGGAGCGTGGTCAACGCGCCAGCCAGGTCTTTTCGAGCTGGACGCGGCCGTAGCCGGGGAGCTTGGGCAGGTCGCGCACGGCGGCGCCGACGAGGTCGATGCCGTCGGCCATGCCCCAGAGCAGGTAGCCGGACCTGGCGTACTCGATCTCCTGGAGCTGGTGCAGCAGTTTGCCGCGCCCGGCGGCGTCCGCGGTGGCCATGGCCGTGCGGTAGGCCTCGTCGAAGGCCTGGTCCTTGAAGGCGGCCTCGTTCTGGCCGGCGTCGGAGAGCATCGTCTTGGACGCGAAGAAGACGACCGAGTCGTTGGTGCCCCAGTACGTCGTGTAGAGCGGGGCCTTGAGCCAGGTGGCGTCCCAGAAGATCTTGGAGTCCTGCTTCACGACGTTGATCCTCACTCCGGCCTCGCGGGCCTGGGTGGCGAACAGGGTCGCGGACTCGGCCAGGCCGGAGATGTCCTCGGTGGTGATCAGGTCGTAGGTCTTGGAGGTGTCGAAGCCGGCGTCCGCGAGGAGCTGCTTGGCCTTCGCGAGGTCGCGGGTGCGCTGGGGGATGTCCTTGGCGAAGGCGGGGTCGCCGGTGCCGAGGATGTCGTTGCCGACGCTGCCGTAACCGGAGAGGACCTGCTTGACCATGGCGTCGCGGTCGACGGCGAGCTTGAGGGCCTCGCGGACGCGAGGGTCGGCGAAGGGGCCGTCGGCGGTGCGCATGACGATCGGCATCGCCATGTCGTTGGGGCGGCGCAGGATCCGGACGTCCTTGCGGGCCTCGGCGGTGCGGGCGGCGACGGCCCCGACGTTGGAGGCGACGTCGATCTGCCCGGCGAGCAGGGCGTTGGCCATGGCCTGGGGGCTCTCGAAGAGGCGGACCTCGACGGCGTCGAGGAGGACCTTGCCGCCGTACCAGGTGTCGTTGCGGACGAGGCGGGCGTTGCCGTCGCGGTACCAGTCGAGCTTGAACGGGCCGGTGCCGGGGGCGCCGGCGATCGCGTCGTCCTTGGTGTCCTTCTTGAGGACGAAGGTGGTCAGGCGGGTCAGCAGCGGCAGGTCCGCGTTGGGGTAGTCGGAGACCAGGACGACGGTCTTCGCGTCCTCGGCCCTGATGCCCTCGGGCTGGATGCCGGGCAGGCGGCTCCTGCCGGCCGGGGTGTTGCGCAGGCGCTGCAGCGACCAGACGACGTCGTCGGCCGTGACGGGTGTGCCGTCGTGGAACGTCGCGCCGTCGGCGATCGTGAAGCGCCAGGTCTTCAGGTCCTCCGAGGGCTTCCAGGAGGTGGCCAGACGCGGGACGGTGTTGGCGGTGGCCCCGGGAACGGCCAGCGTGTCGTAGAGCAGACTGATGATCAGGTAGTCGCTCTCGTTGGCCTGCGATCCGTGCGGGTCGCGGGTGATCGCCGAGGCCTTGCCGAGAGCGCCGACCTTCAGCGTCCCTCCGGCGCGGGGCTGTTCGTTCGCGGAGCCGGAGGTCGCGGCGTCCTTGGACCCGCTCGTGCCGCTGCTGCAGGCGGCGAGCGCACCGGCCGCCCCGACACCGGCACCGGCCCACAGCAGCTGTCGTCTGGTGACGCCCACGTTCGTTCCTCGATTCGGGTTGAGCTCGACTTACTTAGGTTTACCTACCCTAAGTTTGAGAGAGGCCGCAAGCCGCCCGACGGAGCGCACGCACTTTCAGGCCATGCGCCCCCGCCCCCCAAAGAGGCACTTGAGCTGGAAGGTTGACCCTGCGCGGCCCGCGCACCGCCAACCGGAACCGAGACTGCGTCAATGTAGACACCGGACCGTGGACGCCGACCAGGTAAGGGTTGCCTTACCTCGAAGTCGTTGTTACGTTTCCTGTCGTCCGGCCGTTCGAGCCGCCCCGGACCCCACGCCTCACGCGCTGCTCCCGCCTGCCGTCCCACACCGGCGCGGTGATGCCGCGTGCCCGCTCACCCTCCCCCTGCCCCCGGAAGGCCCTGCCGTGCCCACCTGCCCTGCCCCGGTACGCCGTCTCGACACCGCCGCCGCCGCGGAACTGACCGCCACCGCCGCCAAGTTGCTGGACTTCCACGGCTCCGCGACCAGCCCCCACCTGCTGGCCGACCTGCCCGTGATGTGCGCCCAGCTCGGCAACGGACTCCGGCACGCACTGCGCCCGGTGGACACCGCCGACGGCCTGTTCGTGCTGCGCGGCCTGCGCCCGGACGACGTCGAACTCGGCCCGACACCCGGCCACTGGTCGACCGTCGGCGACGCCGGCGCACGGTGGGACGTGGTGCTCCTGCTGGTCTCCGCGCTGATGGGCACCCCGATCGCCTGGGACGGCCAGCAGGACGGCCGGTTCGTGCACAACATCGTCCCCTCGCCCGGCCACGAGAGCGAGCAGACCGGCGCCTCCAGCTCCGTCCTGCTCACCCCGCACACCGAGGACGCCTTCCACCCCGGCCGCGCCCACCTCCTGCTGCTGTGCTGCATGCGCAACCACGACGGCATCGCCACCACCGCGGCCAGCGTGCGCCTGGCCGAACTCGCCGACGAGGACGTCGCCCGGCTGAAGCGTCCGGTCGCGCCGATCCTGCCCGACGACGCCTACGAGAAGGCCCGGAAGTTCCCCGGCCGCCCCGCACCGGTGCCCACCCTCTTCGATTCGCCCCAGGGCCTGACCATGCGTTACGACCCGGCCTACACCCCCCTGGAGGAAGCCGACCAGGCGTGGCGGGAGGCGTACGACCGCCTCGGACAGAAGCTGGCCCGCGTCTCGGTCGCGGTGAGCCTGCGGCCCGGCGACGTCCTGGTCGTCGACAACGACCTCGTCGTCCACGGCCGCGTTCCCTTCCGGGCCCGCTACGACGGCACCGACCGCTGGCTCAAGCGGGCCTCCGTGCGCGTCGAGGGCCGCCCCACCCGCCCGGTCGCCGAACACGACGAGCACGGCTACGGCCAGGCCGCCCTCACCGCCTGGGCCTCCTGACCGGCCCTCCCGCCTTCCAGACGCCGCCTCACCCCTCCGAAAGGGCACCCCACGTGGACCGGGACGACACCACCCTGCGCGTACTCTCCACCAGCGACCTCGCCGGCCTGGACATCACCCTGACCGACGTCGTCGACACCGTCGAACAGGCCTACCGCACCCTGGCCGCAGGCCGGTCCGACAACCCGCGCAAACTCACCGTCAAGCCCGCCGACGGGCACTCCGTCTCCTACGCCATGCTCGGCCGCGACGGCGCCCGCAACGTCGTCGCCGTCAAGACCTCCTACAAGCACGGCCTCGACAAGGGCCGCGACGAGCAGCACTACTACACGACGCTGACCGTCTACGACGACGTCACCGGACTGCCGGTCGCCATGATGGACTGCTCCCGCATCGGCTCGCTGCGCACCCCGGCCGTCTCCGCCCTGCTGGCCCGCGAGTGCGCCGCCCCCGACGCCTCCACGGCGCTGGTGATCGGCACCGGCACCCAGGGCCGCCTCGCGCTGCCGTTCCTGCTCACCACCCTGCCGAAGCTGGAGCGCCTGCTGCTGTCCGGCACCCACCCCGACGGCATCACCGCCGTCCGCCGGGAGCTGGAGCGCCACTTCCCCGGCCGCGAGCCGGAGTTGGTCACCGACCTCAAGCGAGCGGCGCGCGACGCGGACGTCGTCGTCGCCACCGCCGGCGGTCACACCCCCGCCGCCGTCGAGGCCGACTGGCTGAAGCCCGGCGCGACCGCGATCCTCGTCGGCCACGGCCTCGCCCCGTCCACCCTGCACCGCGCCGACCGGGTCATCGCCACCAGTGAGGCCCAGATGCGCGTCACCGGCACCGACATGGCCGACGCCGACGGCAACCTGCCCGCCGTCGACGTGGAACTGCCCGTCGTCATCTCCGGCGTCTCCAAGGCCCGAACCGCCCCCGACCAGCGGATCTTCGCCTACAACAGCGGCCTCGTGGTCACCGACATCGCGCTCGGCCACCGCTTCGCCCAGCTCGCCGCCGACCAGGGCCTCGGCACCGAGGTGGCCCTGTGGCGCTGACCCTGCCCGCCCACCCCGACCCGCTCGCCGAGCGCATCCACGCGAGCGGCCTGCTCCACGAACTCGCCCACGGCCTCGGCGGCGGGTTCCACTACCTGCTGCCGGAGCGGTTCGACGCCAACCTCGCCGCGTTCCGCACCGCCCTCACCGGAGCCGGGGTGAACGGCAAGGTGTACTTCGCGAAGAAGGCCAACAAGGCCGCCGCGTTCATCGAACGCTGCGCCGCCGCCGGCGCCGGAGTGGACGTGGCGAGCCCGGGCGAGCTGCGCGAGGCACTCGGCCACGGCGTGCGCGGCGAGGACCTCGTCGTCACCGGCCCCGCCAAGGCCGATCCCCTGCTGCGCGTCGCGGCCCTCCAGGGCGCGCTCGTCGCCGTCGACTCCCTCGACGAACTGGAGCGCGTCCTGCACCTGGACGTTCCCCGGCCCGTCCGCGTCCTGCTGCGCCGCTTCCCGCCCGCCCAGCCCAGGAGCCGCTTCGGCCTCGACGACCACCAGCTCGACGCCGCGCTGCTGCGCTGCGCCTCGGCGGGTGAGCGGGTCCGGATGGAGGGCTTCAGCTTCCACCTGTCCGGCTACGAGGTGCAGCCCCGTACCGACCTCGCCGGCGAGCTCGTCGAACTGTGCCGCAGAGCAAGGATCCTGGGACTGCCGGCCGACCGGATCAGCATCGGCGGCGGCTTCGCCGTCGACTACGTGCCCGCCGACGCCTGGGAGACGTTCCTCTCCGACCAGGGCCCCGACGACTACCACGCCCGCAAGGCCTTCACCGCGGGCGACTTCTACCCTTACCACTCGCCCGTCGCCGGCGCCGACGCCCTGCGCGCGGTCCTCGCCGCCCGTCCGGGCGGAGCCGGTGACCCGCTGGCCCGGCGGCTGCGCGAGGCGGGCGTGATGCTGCTGCTGGAGCCCGGACGCGCACTGCTCGACCGGGCCGGGTCCTCCGTCTTCCCCGTCCAGGGCGTCAAGGACCGTGCCGGGTACGGCATCCTGACCGTGGACGGCACCAGCCTGAGCCTGTCCGAGCAGTGGTTCACCAGCGAGTACCTGCCCGAGCCCCTGCTCCTTCCGCGGTCTCCCGGCGAGGACACGAAGGAGTTCCGGGCGTGCGTCGGCGGGTCCAGCTGCCTCGACTCCGACCTCCTGAGCTGGCGCAAGATCGCCTTCCCCGCCCGGCCCCGTCCCGGCGACCTCCTCGTCTACCCCAACACCGCCGGCTACCAGATGGACTCCAACGAGTCCCCCTTCCACGAGCTGCCGCTGCCGCCGAAGGTCGTCGTCGACCACCCGGACGGCGCGGGCCGGCCGCGCTGGCGCCTCGACCGCTGACACCCCGCACACCACGTCCGACGGAGCCTCACACCATGACCGACGCCCTGACCCGCCCCCCGGTGGTCAGCCGGATCTCCGACCTCATCGGCTGCACCCCGCTGTTCGAGCTGGCCCGCGCCGACAACGGCGCCCGCCTCCTGCTGAAGCTGGAGATGTTCAACCCCACCGGCAGCGCCAAGATCCGCATGGCCCGGCAGATGGTGCTCGACGCCAAGGAGCGCGGGCAGCTGCGCGCGGGCGGCCACATCATCGAGTCCACCTCCGGGAACACCGGACTCGGGCTCGCCGTGGTCGCCGCCGAGCGCGGCTACCGCTTCACCGCCGTCGTCGACCACCACGCCGCCGCCGACAAGCTGCGCGGCATGAGGGCGATGGGCACCGAACTCGTCTACGTCGACGCCGACGCCGACGGCGGGGAACTGCACACCGCCGCCCGCGAGGAACTCGCCGAGGAGATGGCCCTCGGCAGGGACAACACGTTCTTCACCGAGCAGCACAACAACCCCAGCAACGCGGTGGGTTACCACGCGGTCGGCCGGGAGATCGCCCAGGCCCTCGACAACCGGGTCGACGTGCTGATCGGCGCGGTCGGCACCGGCGGCGGCCTGTGCGGCACCGCCCGCGAGCTCAGGAAGCACGTGCCGGGCGTCGCGGTCGTCGGAGTCGAACCGAAGGGCTCCATCGCCTTCGGCCCGCCCGCCCACGACTACTACCAGTCCGGCACCGGCACCCCCGAGGGCGCCACCATCGGCCTGCTCGTCGACTACGACCTCATCGACGAGGGCGTCAAGGTCGGCGACGTCGAGGCCTTCGCCACCGCCCGCGTCGTCGCCCGCCGCACCGGTCTGCTCATCGGCGGCTCCGCCGGAGGCGTCGTCCACGACGCCCTGGCCCGCCTGACGACCCTGCCGCCGGACGCCGTCATGGTCGCGTTCATCAACGACGGCGGCGAGAAGTACATGGACACCGTCTTCAACGACGACTGGATGATCGCCCGCAACCTCATCGACGAGGCCGTCGAGGCCGACATCGACGAGTCCCTCTCCAAACTCCGCAGGCCCTGACCCCAAGAGACGTGACAACCGCCATGCAGCAGCTGACCACCCTGGCGCGCGACAGCCGCGCGCTCGCCGCCCTCGCCGTCCCGCTCGCCCTCACCCAGCTCGCCCAGGTCGCCCTCACCACCACCGACACCGTCATGATGGGTGTCCTGGGCACCGAGGCGCTGGCTGCCGGCGGCCTCGCCCTGGTGATCTTCAACCAGCTCCGCACCATGGGCGTCGGGCTGGTGACCTCCGTCGGCAACCAGGTGGCAGCCGCAGCAGCCCGCGCCGAGCGCGCGGCCGACGACGAGGCCGTCGCCGCCGCCGGCGGGGACGGCGACGAGGTACGCGGCCTGGTGCGTGCCGCGATGGCCGTCGCCACCCTCGCCGGCCTGGCCGGCGCCGCCCTGATGGTCCTCATCGGCCAGGCCGCCACCTGGCTCGGCCAGGACGCCACCATCGCCCACCGCGCCCAGGGCATGCTCGCCGCCCTCGCCCCCGGCCTCGTGCCCTGCCTCTGGTTCCAGGCCGTCCGCCAGTTCACCGTCGGCATGCGACGCCCCCAGGCCCTGCTGCGGATCACCCTCGCCTCCGTCGCCGTCAACGCCGCCCTCAACTGGGCCTTCATCCACGGCACCTGGGGCCTGCCGCGGCTCGGCCTCACCGGCATCGGCGTCGCCACCAGCAGCGTTCACCTGCTGTCCTTCCTCGCCCTCTACGCCTCCGCGCGCCGCGACCCGCAGCTGGCCCCGCTCCTGAGCCCGGACTTCTGGCGCGCCGACGCGGCGACCGTCCGCCGCCTGCTCGGCCTGGGCACCCCCATCGCGGCCACCTACGGCTCCGAGGCCGGGTTCTTCTCCGTCACCGCCCTGCTCGCCGGCAGCTTCGGGCCGGCGGCGCTCGCCGCGCACACCGCCGTCAACCAGCTCGTCTACATCGTCTTCCAGGTCGCCGTCGGCCTCTCCCACGCCGCCTCCATCAACGTCAGCCGCGAACTCGCCCTCGGCGCGTACGCCGCCGCCCGCCGCATCAGGAACACCGCGCTCGCCTGCGGCGCCGCGGTCACCACCCTGGTCGGCCTCGCGTACCTCACGCTCCCGGACCTCGTCCTGCGCCCCTACTTCGACGCGGACGCCGTTGCCGACCAGCAGGGCCTGCACATCGCCACCGGTCTGCTCTCCGTGGTCGCCGTCCTCCAGTTCTTCGACTGCGCCCAGAACATCGGCGTCGGACTGCTGCGCGGCCTCGACGACACCGGGAGCGGCTTCCGCATCACCCTCATCGGCTACTGGGCCGTCGGCCTGCCCGCCGCCTGGCTCCTCGCCTACCCCCTCGGCGGCGACACCCGCGGCCTGTGGCTCGGCCTGCTCGTCGGCCTGGCCACCACCGCCGTCCTCCTCCTGCGCCGCTACGGCCGTGCCCTCACCGCCAAGGACGCCGCGGCGCCCGCGAGCGTGGCCGCCGGAGCCTGACCGCCCGCCCACAGGCCCCACCGGGGGCGGGGAACCCGGACGGCCCCGCCCCCGGGCACACTCCGGACCCGTGGGCGACCGTGGTACCGCGGTACTACGGGCACGCCGATGATCGGCCCGCGGTACCACGGATCGCGCCGCCCCCGCCCCTAGCGTGGAACACGAGGGCGGCCGGGACGGCCCGGCCCCGGAGCACAGAGGTGAGCGATGATCGAGGCGCACCAGCTGACGAAGCGCTACGGCGAGAAGACCGCCGTGGACCGGCTGGACTTCACGGTCAGGCCGGGGACGGTGACGGGCTTCCTCGGGCCCAACGGAGCCGGCAAGTCCACCACCATGCGGATGATCGTCGGCCTCGACGCCCCCACCAGCGGGACGGTCCGGGTCAACGGCCGCCGCTACGCCGAGCACGCGGCACCGCTGCAGGAGGTCGGCGCGCTGCTGGAGGCCAAGTCGATCCACCCGGGCCGCTCCGCCTTCAACCACCTGATGGCCCAGGCCCACACCCACGGCATCCCGCGCCGCCGGGTCGAGGAGGTCATCGAGCTGACCGGCCTCGGCTCGGTGGCCCGCAAGCGTGCCGGGGCGTTCTCGCTCGGCATGGGCCAGCGCCTCGGCATCGCCTCGGCCCTGCTCGGCGACCCGGCCACCGTGATGCTGGACGAACCGGTCAACGGCCTCGACCCCGAGGGCGTCCTGTGGATCCGCAACCTCCTCACCTCGCTCGCCGCCGAGGGCCGCACCGTCTTCGTCTCCTCCCACCTGATGAGCGAGGTCGCGCTCGTCGCCGACCACCTGATCATCGTCGGAAGGGGCCGGCTGCTCGCCGACACCACCGTGCAGGAGCTGGTCCGCGAGGCCGGGGGAGACGCGGTGAAGGTCGTCAGCGCCGACTCGGTCCGGCTGCGCTCGGCCCTGGCCGGAGCAGGCGTGGAGATCACCGGCCGGGCCGGCTCGGAGGAACTCCTCGTCACCGGCCGCACGGCCCGCGAGATCGGCCTCACCGCCGCCGAGCACGGGATCGCCCTCTTCGAGCTCACCCCCCGGACGGTCTCCCTGGAGGAGGCGTTCATGGACCTGACCAGGGACGCCGTCGAGTACCACGGCACCACCACCGCCAAGGCCGCCGACACCGTCGGCACCGACACCCCGAGGAGCGTGGCATGAGCACCATCGCCCCGAGCCCGACGTCCACGAGCGCCGACCGCCGGGCCGAGCGCCACGCCTACAAGGTGACGGCGGGCCGCGTGCTGCGCTCCGAGTGGGCCAAGCTGTGGTCGCTGCGCTCCACCTGGATCACCCTCGGCCTGGCCCTGCTCTTCCTGGTGGCCTTCGGCCTGATCGCCGCGTTCCAGTTCAAGTCGCGGATGGCCTCGGGCCGCCCGATGGACCGGGACTTCGCCCAGGCGAGCACCCTGAGCCTGTCGCTGTTCGGCACCAACTTCGCCCAGCTGGCGCTCGGCGTCCTCGGCGTGCTGGTCGCCGCCGGCGAGTACTCGACCGGCATGATCCGCTCCACCCTCGCCGCCGTGCCGCGCCGCCTGCCCGTGCTGTGGTCCAAGGCCGCCGTGTTCGGCCTGATCGCGCTGGTGCTCGGCACCGCCGGGGTGTTCGCCGTCTTCCTCGCCGACAGCCACATCCTCTCCAGCACCCGCGCGGCGATGACCCTCTCCGACGCAGGCGTCGTGCGCGGCCTGCTGGGCGCCGGGCTCTACCTCGGCCTCGTCGGCGCGATCGGCGTCGCCCTCGGCGCACTCCTGCGCTCGGTGGCCGGCGGCATCGCCGTCCTGGTGGCCACCCTGATGCTGATCCCCGGGCTGACCGCGCTGCTGCCCACCTCGTGGCAGGACCACATCGGCCCCTACCTGCCCAGCCACGCGGGCGAGGCGATGTTCGCCCTCCACCACGACACCACCACCCTGTCCCCGACCGCCGGACTGATCGTCTTCCTCGGGTGGACCGTCCTCGCCCTGACCGGGGCCGCCGTGCGCCTGGTGCGCACCGACGCCTGAGGAACCGCCGGTGCGGCGGCGCGCACCCCCGCCGCCGCACCCCTTCTCGTTCGACCGGACCGGCGCCCGGCGCGACCGGGCGACGATGGACAGGTGACAACCGTGAACGACCAGCACGCCGCCGCCCCGGGCACCGACCTGCTGTCGGCCCACCCGGTGTTCGGCCGCCTGGCCCGGTTCGGCCAGCGCGTCCGGCAGGCGGACCGCAACCACCCCTGGGTCCTCGACACCGCCGTGGTCGCCGTGGTCTTCGTGCTGTTCTGCGTGCCCGACCTCGTCCGGGGCAGCGCCACCGGCCCGTTCCACGCCGACGGCGACTCCCCGCACCAGCACCGGATCGCCTTCACCCACCTGGCCCTGCCGGCCATGCTGGCCTTCCAGGCCGGCCTGGTCCTGCCCCTGCTGTGGCGGCGCCGCCGGCCCGCCGCGGCCTTCGCAGCGATCATGGCCGTCTTCGTGCTCCAGTGGTCGCTCGGCGCCGCGCTGCGCGCGGACGTGGCCCTGCTGGTCGCCCTCTACAGCCTCGCCCTGCACGGCAGCCTGCGGAAGCTGGCCTGGGCGTGCGGCGCCATGACCGGCGCCCTGGCCCTGGTCGCGGTCGAGCTGTCCTCCGGCGTGACAGTCGGCGACGCGCTGTTCTTCCTGTTCAGCGCCGCGATCGCCGCGGTCGCCCTCGGCATCGCCGTGCGGATCCGCCGCGCCCAGCTCGCCGGGCTGCGCGAGCGCGCAGCCCGGCTGGAGATCGAGCGCGACCAGCGCAGCCGACTCGCCACCGCCCACGAGCGGGCCAGGGTGGCCCGTGAGATGCACGACATCATCGGCCACAACCTGTCCGTCATCGTCACCCTCGCGGACGGCGGTGCCTACGCGGCCCAGGCGGCTCCCGACCGGGGCCGTGAAGCACTGCTCCTGATCGGGGAGACGAGCCGCCAGGCACTCGGCGAGCTGCGCCGCATGCTCGGTGTCCTGCGCGACCAGGGCGACCAGGCCGCCGAGTTCGCCCCGCAACCGGGCATCGGCGACCTCGACGCGCTGTGCACCCGGATCCGCGCCGCCGGCCCCCAGGTCCTCTACACCGCGGCCGGCGAGCTCGACCAGCTGGACCGCGGCGTCCAGCTCATGGCCTACCGCATCGTCCAGGAGGCCCTCACCAACACCCTCAAGCACGCCGGCCCCGACACGCGGGCCCACGTCACCCTGGCCGCCGACACCACCCGGCTGAAGGTACGCGTCCGGGACACCGGCCCGAGCGGTCCCGACCGCGCGCCCGCACACGGCACCACCGAGGGGCACGGGATCTCGGGAATGCGCGAACGCGCGGCGGTGTACGGCGGCACCGTCACGGCCGGTCCCGGCCCCGGGGCAGGATGGACCGTCGAGGCCGAACTCGACCTCACCCCCGACCCGACAGGCGGCCCGACGTGACCACCGTCCTCATCGTGGACGACCAGCCCCTGCAGCGCTACGGCTTCCGGATGCTGCTGGAGAGCCAGCCCGACACCGAGGTGGTCGGCGAGGCCGCCCACGGCGCCGAGGCCGTCCGGCTGACCGCCGACCTGCGGCCGGACGTCGTCCTGATGGACATCCGCATGCCCGGCATGGACGGCATCGAGGCCACCCGTCAGATCGTCGCCACCGGCGGCCGCTCGCGCATCCTCGTCCTGACCACCTTCGACCTCGACGAGTACGCCCACGCCGCGTTGCGCGCCGGGGCCAGCGGCTTCCTCCTCAAGGACGCCCGCCCCGAAGAGCTCCTCGCCGGCATCCGCGCGGTGGCCGAAGGCGACGCGGTCGTGGCCCCTGCCATCACGCGGCGCCTCCTCGACGCCTACGCCCACCGCCTGCCGTTCCGTCCCCCCGGCGCGATGCCCGCTCCCGACGAACGCCTGGACTCCCTGACCGACCGCGAACGGGAGATCCTCGTCGCCATCGCCCACGGCTGGACCAACGCCGAGATCGCCCAACGGCTGGTCCTCGCGGAATCCACGGTCAAGACCCACGTGAGCCGGGTCCTGGCCAAGATCGGCGCTCGGGACCGCGTGCAGGCTGTGATCTTCGCCTACGACCGCGGCCTGACCCACCCGAACCCGCCGGCCTGACCGCCCTCCCCTGCCTCAGCCCTCCCGCCCTCCCCCGCCGGCCTACGCCGGTCCGCTCCGCCACCCGCGCCGGCTCACCGGGCCGACTCACCGGGGCGACGGTCCGTGCTGCTGACGTCTCCTCGCTCGCCTCCTCGGCGTACCGGGGGGTGACGACCTGCGTGCGCGTGCACGGGGTGGGGTGCGGGTGAGCCGGTCTGCTCACCCGCACCCCACCCCGTGCGAAACCCCGCGGAGGGTGCGACCGTCAGGCCGCTGCGGACGGGAGCCCGCGGCGGGCGAGCGCGTCCGAGGCCTTGGCGGTGGCGTAGAGGGAGACGACCAGCGCGATGGCGAGAGCAGCGCCGCCGGCGAACAGGGTGCCGGAGGAGACGGCCTTCGGACTGCCCGCCTCGGTGCGGGCCGAACCGGAGATGTACGGGAGCACGACGAGCACGGCCACGCCGAGGACCACCTCGCCCCAGACGACCTTGGGGAAGTGCCGCAGGGTCAGGTGCAGCAGGGAGGCGGTGTCGTCGGTGGTGCGGGCCCGGACGATTCGGGGCATCAGCCAGAACTGGTTGAAGGCGCCCGCGGTGACCAGGCCGGCGACCAGGAGGATCTTGACGAGCAGTGCGATGCCGTAGCCGGTGGTCCAGAGCTGGGAGATGCCGCCCACGTGCTTCCAGCTGAGCCAGAGGCCGGAGATGGTGACCGCGCCGACGCAGACCATGGCGACGAGGCCGAAGCGCCGCCAGGTGTCGGCCCAGAGCAGCCCGGCGCCGGCGCCGAGGCGCTTGCGGGTGCCGGCCAGGGCGACCAGCAGGGCCAGTCCGCCGAGCCACACGGTGCCGGAGACGATGTGGGCCTGGTCGAAGACCGGGTTGAGCCACGCGTCGAGATCGGCCGGGGTCGTGGTCGGCACGCCGGCGATCAGGGTGACCGCCAGGGAGAGCGGTAGGGCGGTCAGGGCGATCCGGTCCGTGTGGCGGCGGGCGGCCGGTACGAAGAGGGCGATCAGCGTGGCGGCGGTCGCCACCAGGACGAGGTTCTGGACCAGGTGGACGGTGCCCTGGGCGATCCAGGCGCCCTTGGCCGCGGGGGCCCGCAGGTAGTGCCAGATCCGGTCCGGTGCGAGGGCGTCACCGAAGGGCATCCCCTTGCCGGCCCGGGCGACGCGCGCGGCGAGCTGGAAGTAGCCCGCGACCAGCAGGACCACGCCGGCCCAGGCGAGGTAGTGGGCGGTGCGTCTGCTCAGGAGTCGAGCGTCCTCGGTGTCCGTTTCCGGCGCCCGCAGTGCCGGGCGGACCGTGGTCGCGTAGGTGACGGTGGCGCCGATGGCTCCGCTGAGACCGATGAAGTAGCCGGTCTTGGTGAGGGCCCGCCAGAGCTGGGGCATGGCGTATCCGGCCGTGGTCGCGGCCAACGAGGCAGTGTGCATAAGGTGAGGCTAGCCTAAATAAGGTCAGCCTTATATCGGCTGACCACAGTTCGGCCGATCGTCACCAATTCGTGAGCAACGGCGCCCTGAGCTGCACCGACGGCCGAGAACGGCGCCGGACGCACCAACGGGAACGCTCCTCGCCCCGGACGTGGAGGGGTGGGCCCCACGGAGGCTCGCGGGCTACTCGAAGAGGACGTAGAAGCCGCCGTAGGCGATTCCCAGCCCGACGCCCGACGGGACGCGGCCGATCACCGCCGCGTCCTGGAACCCGGCCGGGCACTCGACCGGGGTCCCGTTGTCGTCCGTGGTCAGGATGCCGCTGATGTTCGGCCCGGCCGTGTACAGGATCGGGCCGAACGGCCCGTACCTGTTGTCGTCGGGGTGCGCGACCGAACAGGCGACGACCGCCAGGGGCGTGAATTCGAGCTTGAAGCAGTAGGCCCCGAACGGAATTGGTCGACCGTCACTCAGGGCCTTCGCCATTCCCGTGACGCCCTGGGAGGAAATCAGGTTGCCCGGGTTGTCGACCCTGGCGAATCCACGCGCCATGGCGGGACCTCCTTCGACGGGCCGCACACGCCTGCCGCCCGGTTCACCGTAACGCCGATGCGGCGGTGCGGCGAGGCGGCGACGGCCGCCCCGCACGACCGGAACTCGCAGGTGCCGCAGCGGATCCGCACGGCCGCGGGCCACCGGAGGCCGGCGCCCGCCGTCGACGTGCTCCGGCGGCGGCACCCCCTCCCCCGGCATCAGGCATCCGGCATCGGGCATCCGGCATCCGACCGGCGAACAAGATCCGCCAGAATTGAATGTCACTGTCTCATCAATGATGCACAAGGAGTCACCAGGAACGGACAAGCGTTCAATTCCCGCCCGTCCAACCGAAATCCTGCCCCTGCGACTACAGTGCGATTCCTGAGCCGACTTCCGGGAACGTCGGCGGCAGGTGTCCAGGAGAACACGGTCGATAGCGGAGACATGTCAGAAATCGGAATACCGACGCACCGGAATCCCGGTCCCCGTACGGGGGAAGCCGGGTCCGCGAGGGTATTGCCGCTGTCCGCGGCCTCGCGGCCGGGCGGCGCGGGGCTGGACTTCGCCAGGGTGCTGAGGGAGGTCCCGCACGGCCGCCTCTCCGGGACGCTCCTCGTGACGGGTGACCCCGGCGGCCGCTTCCTCCTCGAGGACGGCGTCATCCTGGAGGTCGCCTCCCCCGGTTCGCCGGGAGTCGAGACCATCCTCCTGCGCTCCGGCCGGGTCACCGAGGCCGACTGGGCGTCGGCGGCCCGGGCCGGGGCCACCGGGAGGCGCGTGGGCGCCGAACTGGTCGCCCGGGGACTGGTCGGCTCGGCCGAGCTGCAACTGATCTGCGCGATGGCGGCGCTGGACGGGGCCCTGGCCATGGGAATGGGCCGGATCGACCGGGTCGCGCTCGATCCCGAGCCGCCGGCCACCTGCTTCGCCGCTCCGGAGGGCGTCGAACCGGAGTGGCTGAGCCGGGAGACCGAGCGGCGGATCAGGGCCCTGGGCGGACAGCCGGTCTCACCGTTCCGCGACCGGTTGTCGCGGACCGACGCCGGGACCCGGCTCCTGGACGACGGGATCGCCGGCGAACGGCGCGACATCCTGCAAAGGGCCAACGGCAGGCGCAGTTCCCGGGACATCGCCTTCCTGCTCGGACGGGGCCTCTACGCCGTGACGGTCGAGGCCTCGCGACTGCTGCACGAAGGGCTGGTCGACGTCGCGCCCTCGGCCACGGGGGCGGCCGACGGACCCGCCCCCGCCCCGGAGTACGGACGGACCCCGGAGCCGACCGGTCAGCCGGGCCGCACGGAGGACGCGTCGCGACTGCCGCGCCGCCGGCCGGGGACCAGCGGGATCACCGGCGTCCTTCCCCTGCGCCCCGTCTCCGGACCCTGGCGGCCCCCGGCGGCGCTCACTGCGGAGGACCGGCGGTTCGGCAGCGCGCAGTAGCAGTCACCGCGGACGTACCCGGCGCGTGCCGGGTGGACGAACGGACCGGGCGGCGACGGCTCGTCGGCGCCCGGAGACCAATCAACGGGAGAACCGTGACAGACAGACATGACCAGCTGGCCGCAGAGGTGCGGGTGCTCCGGGACCGCGTCGTCGGAGTCACCGACGTCGTGGTGGCCTCCGTCGACGGGCTGGTGATCACCTCGGAGACGGACGAGACCGCGGGGGCCGAGGGCCTGGCCGCCCTCACCGCGGCCTCGTTCAGCATCGCCCGCCGCGCCGGCAGCATGAGCAGCAAGGGCCGGCTCCACCACACCGTGTCGCAGTTCACCGACGGCTACCTGGTCGCCCGGGCCGTGGGCGACATGGCGCTGATCGGGGTGCTCGGCGACGCCGGCATGGACGTGCAGCGACTGCAGGCCGAGGCCCAGGAGTCCGCGGAGCGGATCAGCGTGCTGCTGACCGCGGCGAGCGGCCAGGGCGAGGCCGACCACCCCCAGCAGTAACCGGGCTGTCGACCACGGTGTCGACAGCGGTGCCATTCCAGGACGACACGGAGAAGGAGCGCAAGTGAGCGGGTCGGAAGCAAGAGGGTCCCGGAGCATGGCCGAGAGGATCGCGAGCCTGGTGAAGGCCCTGCGCGCCGAGGTTCCGGACTGCGTGGCCGCGGGGGTCATCGACATGTCCACGGGCATGCTGCTGTCCGTGGAGACCGTGGACTCGCACCCGCCGGAGGTCCTCGACATGCTGGCGGCGGCCACCCTCGACCTCTTCCAGGGCCGGAACGTGGTGATGATCGAGGGCATCTTCAAGGAGCGGCGCGGGGTCGTCAGCGACCGGCACTACTTCCAGGAGATCCTCGTCAACAGCGACAACCTGGCACACCTCTTCCTGCGGGTCGACAGCACCGACGAGATCGTCGCCGTGGTCGTCTGCCGCAAGACGGTCAACGTCGGCATGCTGTTCGCCCAGGCCCGGAGGGTGCTCAAGGACCACGGCCGGCTGTGACCGCTCCGCACGGCCCGGCCGGAGTGCCCCGCTCCCGGCGGGCGCGCCGGCCGGGAGGCGTAGCCTTCGTCCCGTGTCCTTCGAGTACGCGGAGCGCGCGTCCCGGCTGCCCGGCGCGGTCGTGTGGACGAGGGGAGCCGCCGGGCGGCCCGTCGGCGGGTCGGCGTCCGCGCAGGCATCCGGCCAGCCGTCCGTGCGGCTCTCCGCCCAGGCGTCCGTGCCGCCCTCCCTCCAGGCGCCCGCGCCGCCGTCCGTCCTGCCGGACGGCTGCATGGACCTGCTGTGGACCCGGGGGCGGCTCCTCGTCGCCGGGCCCGACACCCGTGCTCACCGGCCCGGCGCCGGCGGTGAGGGGCCGTGGGCGGGCGTCCGGTTCTACCCCGGCACCGCCCCCGCCCTGCTCGGAGTGCCCGCCCACGAGCTGAGGGACCAGCGCGTCGGCCTCGCCGATCTCTGGCCCGGTGCCAGGGTCCGCCGTCTCACGGAACGCGTCGACGCGGCGCCGGACCCGGCCGCCGCCCTGGAGGACCTGGCGGTGCTCCTCGCGGTCGAGGCCGAACCCGCCGACCCGCTGCTCGGAGCCGTCGTGGCGTCCCTGGAGGCCGGCCGATCCGTCACGGCGACCGCCGAGTCGGTGGGGCTGGGCGCACGACAGCTCCACCGCCGGTCCCTGGGCGCCTTCGGCTACGGCCCCAAGACCCTGGCCCGGATCCTCCGCCTGCAACGCGCCCTCGCCCTGGCCCGCTCGGGCGTCGCCTTCGCGCAGACCGCCGCCGTGACGGGCTACACGGACCAGGCCCATCTGGCACGCGACGTCAGGGAGTTGACCGGGGAGTCGCTGAGCGCACTGGTCCGGCGCTAGGGTCCGCCGGCGGACTCCCGTCGTCCGCCCCTCCGCCCTTCCCGCCCGTCCGCCGGTCGGGCGGGAAGGGGGCCCGGAGAAGGACCCCGGCTCACCCGGCCGCGCCCGGCAGGGGTGCGAGGAGGTCGACGCCGTTGCCGTCCGGGTCGTGCACCGTGGCGTAGCGCTGACCCCAGAAGGCGTCCCACGGCTTCAGCTCGCCGTGGTAACCGGCCGCGACCAGGTCCTCGTACACCGCGTCGACGTGCTCGGGGTCCGTGCAGCGGAACGCCAGCCCGATCCGGCCGCCCCCGGCCGGCGGGCGCCACGACGGGTGGAAGGACCGGACGGTCTCCTCGGTGTCGAGGACGAGGAGGAGACCGCCCGGCAGTGCGGCCTCGACGTGCGGCTGGTCCTCGCAGCCTTCGGGGAACCCGACCCCGAGGCGCCGGTAGAAGGCCAGCGACGCGGCCAGGTCGGAGACGACGAGACCGATGAAGGCGAATTGCGGTGCTTGTACGGTGTTCATGGTCGGCAGCCTAGGCAGCGGGCGGGCGACGGGTCTTGGAGAAAACGGACATCCGGCGGTCAGCAGTGCCCGGTGGCACGGAGCCCGGCTGTGTGGTGCCCGGCTGTCAGCGGTGACCGGTGGTGCGATGGCCGTTCGTGCGATTGTCGGAGCGCCGGGTGAGGGCGAGCAGCGTCGCGTGGACCACCCAGGCCACCGCCGTCCCCACGGAGGACAGGCCGAGGGACAACCGGACCTGACGGGCGGTCAACTGTGCCCGGCAGCCGGCCTCGCCGGGGTCGCAGCCCGCGAGACCGTCCATGACCGTGAACCAGAGCAGCAGGGCGACGACGCCCGCGCCGTACGCGGCCAGCAGCCCCCGGGAGAGCGGCAGCGGCGCGTAGCCCCGGCCGGCCAGGAGTGCGGCGGTCACCTGGGCGGCGCAGACCACCGGCACGGGGTCCCAGCCGGTGAGCGAGACGCCCGAGAGCGGCATCAGGACACCGAGGCAGGCCGCCGCGGCCCCCGCGGGAACGCCGAACCGCGTGAGGAGCCCGTCCGTCCGCAGCGGTGGGCCGAAGCCGGGGAAGGTGTGGGCCATGCCCTTGCGCCACGCGACGCGGAGCCCGACGAGCGGGACCAGCCCGGCGGTGAGGACCAGCGGCGTCAGGACCGTCGACATCCGGGCGGCGGCCAGGTAGAGCACGCTGCCGACGAAGACCAGCAGCGCCGGGACGGCGGGAGCGATGAAGGACACCGCGAACAGCACCATGGTCGGCAGACCCAGCAGGAAGTCCAGGGCGGGGGCGAGACCGACGGTCGACACACCCAGCACCCCGAGGAGCACCAGACGGGGACGGCGGTGGCGGAGCACGACCGGCATCCACGTCCGGGCCACCAGCGCCAGCCACCGGGCGATGCCCCAGCCGCACAGGCAGAGCAACACCGCGTACGGGACGGCGATCTCGGCACCCCTGCCGTCGAGCGTCGCCAGGTTGAACACCCCCGCCGGCGCCAGCAGGCGCGACACTCCCAGCCCGGCCCCGAGCCCGAGGCCGGCCTTCCGGACGAGGGCGGGCGGGACGCCTCCGGGCGTCGCTCCCGAGGCCTGCCACAGCACGGTGCCGGCCGCGCCGACGAGCAGCGTGGCGACCGCCACCGCCGCCACCGTGTCCGTGACGACACCGGTCCGGGTGCCGCCGCCGATCGGACCGAGCCGCAGGAACTCGTAGAGGAACTCCGCGGCGGCCCCCACCGCGCACATGTCCCAGAAGCCCGTGGGGAAGAGGACCCGGCCGTCGTCCAGCGCGGCGTCGCGCTCGGCGAGCGACGGGTGGACCCGCAGGGCGGCCGGCCGGCGGGCGGTGGCCGGCACGGACGCCAGGCCGAACTCGGCGAACAGCCTCCTCACCGGGGCCGCGGACCCCTCCCACTGCACGACGCGGGCGTCCGCGTGCAGTTCGCGGCTGCGCAGCACGGCGTTCCTGAGGAGCGTGACCAGCACCGCCAGGACGAGCACCTCGACGGCGAAGGCGAGGATGGTGGCCACGACCGGTCGCTCGTCGATCGTGACGGCGCCCGTCAGGGAGATCAGCGCCATCGCCAGCAGGGGCGGCCCGGTCATGCGCCAGACGATCAGGGTGAGGAAGGTGACGTCCACGTCCCGGTTCCGGATGTGCGCGAGCTCGTGGAGGACCACGGTGCGGAACGCGCCCCGGTCGTCGGCGAAGAGTTTCACCAGCCCGCCGCTCAGCACGATCCGGCGCTGCCCCACCCGGCCGAAGGCCAGGGCGGAGACCCCCGCGTCGAGGGGCTCGAACAGGAAGGAGACCCGGGCGCGCACGTCCGTTCCGCGGACCACGTCCTCCAGATACGCGGTGAGCTCCGGCATGCCGGCCGTCGGGCGGTAGCCGCGCCGCCTGCTCCGCCACTTCGGCAGGCAGACGTAGACGCAGGCGACGGCCAGCAGCAGACAGGCCGTGGCGGCGAGGGGGATCAGCCGGCCGGTGGCGGCGCGCGGGTCCCGGCAGTCGAACTCGTAGTCGGGGACGGTCACCGTGGAGTCCCCCGCGCGCAGCCGGGCCGCGGTCTCGGCCGCGCGGGTGGCGCACTCGGAGTAGTCGAGCGTCTCCCGAAGGTCCACCGCGGTGAGGAGCACGGACGAGGAGCCGTTCAGCAGGATCGCCCCCGCTGCGGCCACCACCGCGATCAGCAGCACGAACCGCACCGTGGTGCCGGACGGCAGGCCCGTAGGCCGTGGGTGCCGCTGCCCCGGGCCCGCTCCCCTGCCCGTCCCCGGGCCCGGCCCCGGTATGGGCAGCGCGCTCACTGCGCGGCTTCCCCGGCGTCCTCCCCCCGCCCGGCCTCCCGGGCCGGACCCCGGGCCATGGTGACCAGTTCCGCCACGATCCCGTCCGCGATCGTCCGGGCCTGCTCCTCGGGGACTCGTAAGCGCAGCGCCGCGTCGACGGCCACCTGGCGCACGGTCGTCAACTGCTCGGCGGAGAGCCGCTCCACCGCCTCCGCGGCGGGCTCGGCACGCCTGCGCCGAAACAGGGCGCGCACGCCCCGCTCGGCGGTGTCCGCGGCCTGCCCGGCGGCCCGCTCGGTGAGGTGGTCGAGCACCCGGACGGCCACCGCGAGGGCCGCGGTGCTGAGCAGCGCCGCGGCGGTCTCCAGCCCGAGCCCCAACGGCTCGTCGCGCCGGACGGCCTGGAGCCGCTTGCGCGGCGGCGTGCTGTGGAACGCCTCCGCCGTCATGGCGAACTGGGCCAGCTCCTGCGGCGCCACCGCCTCCACGGCCCGCCGCGCGAGCCTCGTCGCCATGGTGCTGTCGTATGCGCGCATGCCAACCCCCCGGTTCGCCGGTCCCCGGACACCCCGCATTGTGGCGCAGGAACGTCGCCGGCGCAGCCCTGCCGGAGGGCCTTGGCCAAGCTGTGACCGACGCACGCCCGCCGCTCCCCCCGGCCCGGGCCCGTACGCGCACGGCCCCTTCGCGGACGGGTCCGGTCGCGCGCGACGCCGAGCACGCACGGGCCGGTCGCGCACGGGCCGGTCGCGCGCGACGCCGGGCACGCACGGCGCCGATCATGCGCGGCCGTCGTGCGGCAGGAGGCCCTGTCCCCCCACTGAGACAGGGCCTCCCCCGCGCCGTCGCCGGCGCGGTCAGCGGGCGGCCGGCTCCAGGACGTCGTCCGGCACCGGCTCGACGGGCTTGCGGTCGGGCCGCAGCGCGATCACCAGCAGGACCGCTCCGGTGAGGGCGATCAGCATGGTCCAGGCCGCGCTGACGTGCATGGCGTGGATGAAGGCGTTGTCGGCGGCGTGCGCCAGCGCGGGCTCGTGGGCGGCGGCCGCGGCGTGCCGGGCCTGCTCGGCGGAGATCCGCGCCTGCTCCCGCAGCGGGCCGGGCGTGTCCTCGAGCGCGGGCTCGATCGCCCGGCGGTACACGATGGACATGATCGTGCCGCCCACCGCGATCCCGAGCAGACTGCCGGTCTGCCGCACGGTGTTGGTCACGGCCGAACCGGCACCGGCGCGCTCCAGGGGCAGGGTGCTCATCAGCGCCGCCGTCACCGGGCCGATCACCATCCCGATCGACAGCCCCTGGACCAGGTACATGATCTCGTTCCAGAAGAGCGGGGTGTCCAGCCCGAAGAACATCAGCGAGCCCATCGCCAGGCCCGCCGTGGCCAGGGCCGACGCGGTGACCGAGCGCAGCGACCAGCGCCGGGAGAGCCGGACGCCGAGCGGCGCCCCCACGATCGAGCCGAACGCCGCGGGGGAGAAGGCCAGACCGGCCTGGAGCGGCGAGAAGCCGCGTGCGCCCTGGAGGTAGAAGGCGCCGTAGAAGCTCGCGGAGGTCATCGCGAAGAGCAGCATCCCGAGCGCCGCGTTGCCGCCGCCGAACATCCGCCGGCCGAGCAGCCGCGGGTCGAAACTGGGCTGCCTGGTGCGCAGTTCGACGAGCACGAAGGTGGCCAGGAGGGCCACGCCGGCCGCGATCGGCAGCCAGACGCCGACCGGGGTCCAGGAGGCCACCTGCCCGGCCCGGATCAGCCCGTAGGCCAGGGAGGCGAGCCCGCTGACCGACAGCAGCAGTCCGGCCGGGTCGAGCGGACGCCGGGTGGGGCTACGGAAGTTGGGGACGAGCACGGTGATCCCGATCAGCGCCAGCACCACGACCGGGAGGTTGATGAGGAAGACCGAGCCCCACCAGAAGCGGTCGAGCAGGAGTCCGGACAGCAGCGGGCCGGCGGCGATCCCGACCCCGGCGGACGCCGAGGAGATGCCGATCGCGGTCGCCCGCGCCGGACCGGTGAAGGTCCACATGAGAACGGCCATGGCGGCGGGCATGATCAGTGCGCTGCCCAGGCCCATCGCGGCCCGGCCGGCGATCAGCTGGCCCGCGTCGGTGGCGTAGGCCGCCCACAGCGAGGAGCCGCCGAAGACCACCATGCCGGTGGCGAGCACGGTCCGGTGCCCGAAGCGGTCGCCCAGGGCGCCCGCGCCGAACATCAGGGTGGCGAAGACCAGGGTGTACGACCCGGTCGCCCACTGGAGTTGGGCGGGGCTGGCGCCGAGACCGCGGACCGGGTCCGCGAGGGTCTCGAAGGTGGTGGTGAGGATGCTGTTGTCCAGCCAGATCAGCAGCGAGGACAGGAGGAGCACGGCGAGGATGAGCTGCTGCCTGGTCCTCGGCAAGGTCGGGGGCGTCGTCATGAGGGCCTTCGAATAGGATCGACAAGAACCTGACGGGATCAGTATGCACATCCGTCAGGAACCTGTCGATTCTGAGGAGGCGGAACGTTGGATTCCCACGGGGCGGCTGTCGGCTCGCTGACCTTCCTGGTCCGCAAGGTCTGGCTGAACATGAGGTCGGCGATCGCCGCGGAGCTCAAGGCGTTCGGGCTCTCCACCTCGCAGTACGCCACGCTGCTGATGGCCGAGTCACAGCCCGGACTCTCGGCCTCGGACATCGCCCGCGAGGTGGCGAGCTCCCGTCAGGCCGCCAACGAGATGCTGGTCGGCCTCGAACAGGAGGGCCTGATCGAGCGGCGCCCCAATCCGACCGACCGGCGCAGCCAGCAGATCCACGTCACCGAGGCCGGGCAGTCCCGCCTGTCGGAGGCCCGCACCGCCGTCGACCGCTGCGAGGAGCAGTTGGAGGCCGCCTTCTCGGCGGAGGAGCGGGCCGCCGTCCGGCACTGGCTGGAAGGCGTCTCCAAAGCCTGCCACTGAAGCGCTTCCGCGGTACGGCGCGGGGCCGGGAAATCAGGGCCACCGCGCCCGTTCCGGCCCCTGGCCGGACCGGAAGGCGTATAGCCAGATTTGACCGAAGTCCGACTTGAGCGGCCCCTGTCAGACGACTACAGTTTGACCAGGAACGAGCCAGAGCCAAACTCATGGGGGAATTCGGATGCTGGCATCCTCGGGCAATGACCGGGCAACAGTCAATGATCGGAACATTATTTCCGCCGCCGAACAGGACGGCCTTATCGAGCAATTCGGGAATGCGGGCCAGATGCGAATAGCGGCCCTGCAGTCCATGACCCGGTCCCGGCATGCCGTGATCATCTCTGCACCCAGTTCGGAATGGTACAGCGGGGAGCGCCTCCAGATGGCGCGGGAAATCCTCCAGGACGGGGTGCGGCGAAAACTCTCGGTCCGGGTGCTCTACCACCGGGACGATCTTCCGCACTGGTGCACGCCGGAGTACCTGCTGTCCGCCGGGGACCGCGGTATCCAGGTGCGGGTCACCGACACCAGACTCCAGGAGCTGGCGATCGTGGACTCCCAGGTCGCCTTCATGCGCACCCAGGTGAGCCTCTCCCAGGAACAGTGCATGGCGGTCTGGGCACCGCCGGTCATCAAGAACATCCAGTCACTGCTCACCGCGACCTGGAACGCCGCGAGCGAGCCGATGAGTTACCTGCGCAACCTCCGGTCGGAGTTCGACGAAATGGACCGGCAGGTCATCCACGCACTGGCCTTCGGCCACAAGGACGAAGTGGCTGCCCGAAATCTCGGCCTGTCGCTGCGCACCTACCGGAGGCGGGTGGCGGAAATCATGTGCCGACTCGACGCGAATTCACGGTTCCAGGCCGGCGTGCACGCGCTCCGGGACGGCCTGCTGAGCCCCGGGGATCCTGACGGGGAATTTTCGTACCGACACTCCGCCTGATCCTCCACCGCATGCCTCCCACCCGTCGGCAGATCGGGTGGGAGGCATGTGTTCGTTTTCTGGAGAATTCGCGGAGGCATTCCATGTGACGGCCTGCGCAGTCACGCGGCCGCTGCGGCCCCACCGGGCCCGGCGCCCGGCACGGCCCCGCAGGGTCAGGCGCCGGCGCCCGTCCACCAGGTCGGGGGCACCTGGACCGCTCCACCGGGCGCCGCCGGGCGCAGGATCTGACGGGTCTGCCGGCCGACGGCGAGCAGGGTGCCGTCCGCACTCCACATACTGCTGGACTCCACGGCCCAACTGTCGCTCGCCTGATCGGTGTTGACCCGCACGAGGGCCCAGTCGCCGCTCCCGGCGAAGGACAGGCCGTCGGCGAAGTGCACCGAGTACTCGGCGGTCGGCACCGACACCAGTTCGGAGGTCGCCGCGTAGACCGCCGGCGGCATCGCGTCCAGCAGGACCAGCGCCGCCCCGGCCGGGGTCAGGTCGGGCTCCCGGAGCCGGATCCAGGCCGTCATCTCGGGGTTGGTCCCGCCGCCGAACGGCCGCTCCTCCCCCGCCATCCTGGTCTCGAAGTGGCCGGTGTACGGGAACATCCGGGCCGGGAACCCCGCGTCCGGGCAGTCCTCGGGAGCCGGTACGACCGGCGCCGCCGGCGCCTGCAGGGTCGGCTTGTCCCCCGCGGTGCCGAACAGGGCCGTCGCCAGGGCCACCGGACGCTCGTGCTGCACGAGCGTCGAACGCACCACGGCGCTCGTCCGCGACTGGCGGACCACCTCGGACCTCACCAGCAGCGGGCGGTCCGACACCGGTGCGAGGAACGAGCTGTGCACCGCCCTGGGGGCCAGGTCCCCGGTCAGCTGCTCACCCGCGTGCCGCAGCATCATCGTGGACACCCGGCCGCCGAGCGCACCGGCCCAGGTCCGCCAGGACCTGTCGATGGGCGGCAGGGCGTTCTCGGTCGTGGTGGAGTCGTTCATCCTTCGTTCCCTTTCGTCGGACCGGCCGTCGGGAGCCGGGGTGCCGCGTCGGCGCGCCTCAGGCCGCCGGGTCGCCCGGCGGGCGGATGCCGGCGGGCAGGTGGTCGTCGGCGGTCCGGCCGAGCCGGCGCGCGGCCGAGTGGCCCTTGCTCTGCACGGGCTTCAGCGAGCCGGCCCGGGCGAGCCCGATGCGGCCCATGTTGGCGTAGACGGTTTCGTACTGTCCGTCCTTCACCAGGTAGGTCTCGTGCCAGATGCCGACGTCCCCGGACGCGTGGACGGCCCGGTTGTACCGCCGCCAGGACGGCAGGTGCGGGTCGTCGGTGTTCCGGGCGAACGCCTCCAACTGCTCGAAGCTGCGCCAGTACTGGACGACCGCGGGACCGACTCCGGCGATCAGCGCGAAGTAGCTGCACAGCGCGCCCTTCTCGGGGTGCTCGCGCAGGTCCTTCACCATGCCGAACATCGACCGGAAGACCGGCCACCACTTGTGGATCCGCCAGGGGCGGTTCACGTGCATGCCGATCAGGAAGACGACGAAGTCACCCTCGATGTCCGCGGTGTAGCGGCCGCGGTGGACCTCTGACATGAGTCGCTGCTCCTTCTCTCGTACGGCCGGCTCACAGCGTGAGGAGACCCGACTCGATGGCCCGGACCACGGCGAGGGTGCGGTTCGGGCAGTTGAGCTTGGCCAGGACGATCCCGACCAGGCGCTTGACCCCGTGCTCGGAGATGCCCAGCGAACGGGCGACCTGCCGGTTGCTCGACCCGCCCGCGATCAGCCGCAGCACCTGGAGTTCGCGTGCCGTCAGCGAGACCGCCGCCCGCCGCGCCGCCGCCTCGTTCGCGGCCTGGTCGGACGCCGTCACGGAGCGCCGCACCAGGGACTCCGAGACGTGGAACCGCCCGGCCGCCACGTCGGCGACCGCCAGGCCCAGGGTCTCCGGGCTGAGGTCCGCCCAGTCCAGGAAGCCGTGCGCGCGGTCGGCCCACGACTGCTCGACCACGGTGGCCGGGTCGACCAGGATCAGGACGCGGATGTCGTTGGTGCGCAGGGTGTCGGCGGTCTCCTCGGGGAGCGGGCCGACCGCGTCGCCGGACGAGATGATCAGCTGACCGCCGGAGATGCCCGCGAGCTCGCCGAGGTCCGCGCAGGTGCGGGTGGTCAGCCGGGGGTCGAGCGAACGGAACATCCCCTCGACGCCGTAGCGCCGCATGTGATCACGGATCATCAGGACGATCGCGGTGGTGCCGCCCGTCCCGGCGCGGTCGGCCGTGACGGTCGTCGCAGCCGTCCCGGCCGTCCCGGCCGTCCTGGTCGTCCCGGTCGTCGCGGCCGTCACGATGGTGTCGATGTCGATGTCGATGTCGATGTCAGTGTCGATGTCGAGCGTGCTGGTCGGCACGGTGCCTCACTTCCCTGCAACGACCGTCACCCGGATGCCGATCGTTGGATTGACTTGACCTCGCAGAACTCCTCCAGCCCGAAGCGGCCGAGCTCGCGGCCGTTGCCCGACTGGCGGTACCCCCCGAACGGGGCGGCCTCGTTGAAGGCCGCGCCGTTGATGTCGACCTGGCCGGTGCGCAGCCGCCTGGCCACGGCCAGTGCACGGTCCGGGTCCGCGGAGAACACGGCGCCGCCGAGGCCGTAGCGCGTGCCGTTGGCGATGGAGACCGCCTCGTCCTCGGAGGAGTACGGGATGACGGACAGCACCGGCCCGAAGATCTCCTCCTGGGCGATCACCGCGGTCGGACTCACCCCCGCGAAGACGGTCGGGCGGACGTAGTAGCCGCGGTCGAGCCCGTCCGGGGGCGTCGGACCGCCGGCCGCGAGCCGGGCGCCGTCGGCGATCCCGCGCTCGATGTAGCCCCGTACCCGGTCGCGTTGGGCGGCGGACGCCAGCGGACCGATCCGGGTGCCCGGCAGGGTCGGGTCGCCGACGGTGAAGGCCGCCGCCGCCTCCGCGGCCGCCTCGACCGCCTGGTCGTGCAGCGCGGCGGGCACCAGCAGCCGGGTCCAGGCCCAGCACATCTGGCCGTTGTTCATGAAGCAGTTCGCGACGCCGGCCCGTACCGCGGTGAGGAGGTCGGCGTCCGGCAGGACCAGGTTGGCGGACTTGCCGCCCAGTTCCAGGGCGACCCGTTTGACGGTCCGCGCCCCGAGTGCCGCGACGCTGCGGCCCGCCCCGGTCGATCCGGTGAAGGAGACCATGTCGACGACCGGGTGGGAGGCGAGCGCCGCACCGACCTCCGGGCCCCGTCCGTGGACGACGTTGAGGACACCGTCGGGCACCCCCGCCCCGCGGACGACCTCGGCGAGGATCATCGCGGTCAGCGGGGCGATCTCGCTGGGCTTCAGCACCACCGTGTTCCCGGCCAGCAGGGCGGGCGCGACCTTGGCGACGGCCTGGTGCAGCGGGAAGTTCCACGGCGTGATCGCCGCGACCACGCCGACCGGTTCGCGGAACACGGTCGAGCGTCCGATCTGCTCGGTCCAGGCGAAGTCCTCCGCGACGGCGGCGGCCCCGGACGCGACGGCGACCGGCAGGGACGCCTGGACCCGCTGCGAGAACACCGTCGGCACGCCGACCTCCGCGGTGACGGCCGCGGCGATCTCGTCCTGCCGGGCCGCCAGCCCCTTCGCGACCGCCCGCACCGCGTCGACCCGCTCGCGCAGCGGCACGCCGGACCAGTGACCGAACGCCCGCACGGCCGCCGCGACCGCGAGGTCCGCGTCCGCCGCGGTGCCCGCCGGCACCACCGACAGGCGCTCCTCCGTCGCCGGGTCGACGACGTCGATCCACCGCGTGTGGCCGGTGGTCCGGGTGCCGCCGATCCAGTGCGTCCGCGCGGGTACGGAGGCGCTCATCCGCAGCCGCCCGCGGTGTCGTTGCCGAGGCCGCTCACCAGCCCGGTGAGCTCGGCCGGGATGCCGTCCATCGGGTCGTCGTCGATGTCCGCGACGAGCGGCACCGGGCGACGCAGGCCCGTCAGGCTCTCCGTCTCCGCCGCCCGGGGACCGGCCGGGTTCGCCGTCATGCCGCCCTGCCCTTCCGCTGCCACTGCTCGAATCCCGCGATGAAGTCGTCGAGGCGGTCCAGTCCCCAGTAGCGGTGGGGGCCGATCTTGAAGTAGGGAGCGCCGAACACGTCGTCCAGGTAGGCCGCCTCCATGGCGTCCATGCCCTCCTGGCGCAGCTCCTCGTCCTCGGGCGCGGCGACCAGCGTCGCGCCGTCGAGCCCGGCCGCGTCGGCGATGCCGCGCAGCGTCCCGCGGTCGCAGATGTCCTCGCCGCGGCCCCAGCGGGCCTCGACCATCGCCCAGTACAGGGTGTTCTGGTCGCCGGTGCGCCTCGCGGCGAGCCACGCGTGGTGCGGCAGCACCCACCACGGCTCGCGGTCGACCGGCCAGGTCACCTCGAAGCCGAACCGCGCGGACAGCCGCTTGACGTCCTGGAGGATGTAGAGGTGCTTGGCCTTGCTCATGTCCGCGTAGTGCAGCTCGATCCCCCGTTCGTCCATCGACTTCCAGGTCTGCGCGTCCGGGTAGAAGTACGGGATCATCTGCATCTCTTCGAGCGCCTGCGGGCAGCGCTCGGCCAGCAGCCTGCTCGCCATCCAGCTGTAGGGGCTGTGCAGGGAGAAGTAGAACTTCGGGGGGTACCGCTTGCTCACGGGGTCGCTCCTTCCGGTCCCGGCCGTTGCCCGGCCTTCGTGAATGCGGGTGTCGTGCGGAGCAGGAACTCCGCGACCAGTTCGGCCACCCGGTGCGGCTGCTCGATGTGGCAGAAGTGCGTCAGCCCGTCCTCCAGGCGGATCTCCGCGGACGGCATGGCCAGGCCGAGCGCCTCGGCGCGGGGACCGCTGAGGCCGGCATCGGCGGTCCCCCCGACCACGAGGGTCGGCACGGTGTTCGCCGCGAGGTCCAGCCCGGACGAGGAGATGAACTGGTCGAACAGGGCGAGGAAGCCCTCCGGGCCGATCCGGTCGAGTGCCTTCTCGGCCATCAGGTCGACCAGCTCCGGGCCGATCCGCGCGGCGCGCTCACCGAGGCGCGCCCGCAGGCCGGCCTTCATGACCGCCCGGAAGTCGGCGAGCGACCGGTCGAACATCCGCCAGTCCACCGGGACGGAGGTCAGGCGGTAGAACGGCGAGAGCAGCACGACGGCGTCGAGCCGCCGCGCCGCACCGGACGTCAGCCAGTGCAGCACGGCGTTCGCGCCCATCGAGTGGGCGACGACCACGGAGACCGGCTCGGGGACGATCTCCAGGGCCCGTTCCACCCACTGCCCGGCCGTCCCGCCGGCGCGCCAGCCGTAGTCACCGCCGGCGCGCCACGGGAGGTCGATCGCATAGCAGCGGAACCGGTCGCCGAGCCCGTCCGTGACCGGCTTCCAGCTCTGCCAGTCGTCCTCCAGGCCGTGCAGCATGGCCACCACCGGAGGGCGG
Organism: Kitasatospora sp. NPDC056181; assembly: GCF_042266225.1. NCBI lineage: Bacteria > Bacillati > Actinomycetota > Actinomycetes > Kitasatosporales > Streptomycetaceae > Kitasatospora > Kitasatospora sp. NPDC056181. The sequence goes on along the minus strand of NZ_JBHJUK010000026.1, from coordinate 34,973 downwards.
GCCGGACCGTGCGCGCTCAGCGACACGCCCTCGACCACGGACTGCGCGACCGGTCCCCGGTCGCTATGCGCTCGTCGCACGGCTCCACCCCCGGACCACGGCCACCCCGGCCATCCCCTCGGAGGTGAGCGAGGTCACCAGCGAGACCGCACCGTCGCGAGCGGGGTTGTTGCGGTGCTCCGCGAGCAGCGCGGCCAACTGCAGGCCCCCCGCCGCGGAGTAGGTCTCACCGACCAGCTCCTTGACCGGCAGGAGGTTCGGGGTGCCGGTGCCCAGCGCGGTCCTGACGGCCGCGAGCTCGATCGCGTCGCGCCTCGGTGAACCGGAGAGCGACGGCGCCACCGCCCACACGTCGGCCGCGGCGACACCGGCCGCTTCGAGCGCCCGGGTGATGCACTCCGCCAGGCCGGCGGCCGGGTCGTCCTCGCTGCCGGGCTCACCGTAGAGGCCGCCGTCGACCGCCAGGATCTCGGCGTCGAGGCTGCGGCCGGCGGTCCGCACGGCCTCGGCGTCCTCCAGCACGAAGAACGCACCGCCCTCGCCGAGTTCGACGCGGCCCTCCGCGGTGCCGCGGGCCTGGTGCGACGCCCAGGCGCGGGTCGGCGAGAACTCCTCCACCACCCCGGTCACGGCGGCGTGCACGTAGCCGTTGCGCACCTTGTTGCGGGCGTACCGCAGGGCGGTGAGGAAGGCCATCTGCCCGCCGGACACCGTGGCGTTGACACCCTTGAGCTTGTGCCAGATCGCCGTGGCGCTCGCCGCACCGTTCATCACCGCGTACGGGAAGAGCAGCGGGTTGACGAGGTACGGCTTCTCGCTGGTGTACATCTCGTGGATGAAGTCCGACATCGCCTGGGGCCCGCCGCTGCTCAGTCCGAGCACGAGCCCGATGCCGCCGTCGGCCTCCTCCCCGCGGGCGAGGCGGGCGTCGTCCAGGGCGAGCTTGCAGGCGACGACGGAGAGCGCCGTCGACCTGTCGAAGAAGCGCGTCCCCTTCTTGCCCAGGTACTCCTTGGCGTCGAAGCCGGGGATCGCGCAGGCGGTCGCGGACGGGAGCTGCTGCTCGAACATCCCCGTCACGTCCGTGCGGCCGCTGCGGCGCTCTCCCCAGGCCTCGGAGAACTCCTCCGCGCCCGACCCGATGGCGGACAGGACCCCCCATCCGGTCACGGCCAGGGCGCTCATTCGTACCTCCCGAAGATCGTGATGGCGTTGTTGCCGCCGAAGGCGAACCCGTTGTTCTGCACGATCCGCACATCGGCGGCCCGCGACACGTTCGGCACCACGTCGATGCCCTCGAAGGCCGGGTCGAGCGTGTTCAGGTTGATCGTCGGCGGCAGGAAGCCGTCCCTGATCGCCAGGCAGGAGGCGATCGCACCGAACCCGCTCGCCGCGCCCATGGAGTGGCCGAGCATCGACTTGATCGAACTCACCGGGGGGAGCTCGTCGCCGAAGACCTCGCGCAGCGCGGCGACCTCGGCGGAGTCGTTCGACGGCGTGCCGGTCCCGTGGGCGCAGATGTAGTCGATCTCGCTCTGCTTCACCCCGGCGTTGGCGTGGGCCCGGCGGGTGCACTCGGCGATCGACGTCGCCAACGGCGACACCATGTGGTTGGCATCGCAGTTGAGCCCGTAGCCGAGCACCTCGGCGTAGATCTCGGCCCCGCGGGCGAGCGCCGAGTCCAGCGATTCCAGCAGCAGCGCGGAGCTGCCCTCGCCGATCAGGATGCCCTTGCGGTCGGCGTCGAAGGGCGTGCACACGTCCTTCGCGAGCGCACCGAGCCGGTAGAAGCCGGCGACGGCGAACGCGCACATGGCCTCCGAGCCACCGGCGATCATGTAGTCCGAGTCACCCGCCGCGATGACGTCGTAGGCGTAGCCGATGGCGTAGTTGCTCGCCGAGCAGGCGGTGGCCAGGGTCACCGCCTCCCCGTGGATGCCGAGTTCGCGGTTGGCGGCGACGGCCAGCCGGTAGGCGGGGATCCTCTTGACGAGGCCGCCGATGTCGGCGCCGGCCCCCTCGGCCAGCCACTTCTCGTACGCCTCCTCGTGGAGGCGGGTCTCGGCACCGGTCGTCCCGAAGACCGACCCGGCCCGACCGCGCCGCAGTTCGGCGCGGTCCAGGCCGGCGTCCTCGACCGCCAGCCGCGCGACGGCGGCCGCGGCGAGGCTCGCCGGTCCCCAGGCGTCGGGGTCGAGGTTGGTGACGTAGTCCGCGGGGCTGACGTCACCCAGCTCGTTCGCGACGTTGTGCGGGAAGCCGGAGGCGTCGAAGCTGCGGATGGGCCCGCTGTTGCTCGCGCCGGCCCGCAGGCCGGCCGCGAAGGCGTCCGGGCCCACACCGATGGTCGACAGGGGTCCGAGGCCGGTGATCACCACACGGCGGGGCATGTCAGATGTTCCCGTCGGAGTATTCGACCAGCGTGTCGTACACGGCGCGCAGGTTCACCATGTCGGCGAGCCGCTCCTGCGGCACCGACACCTTGTACTTCTTCTCGATGCGGGCCAGGATCTCGATCGCCCGGAGCGAGTCGGCGTCGTGGTCCTCGATGAAGCTGCTGGTCTCGGTGATGTTCTCGGGCTCCTCCTCCAGGACCTCCGCGATCATCTCGCGCAGCTCGTCCATGACCTGCTGGTTGGTCGCAGTCGACATCTCGTTACCGCTTTCTGGGTTGGGTGTTGGGGGGTGGGTGTTGGGGGTTGGGTGTTGGTCGTGGTGCTCTGGACCGCCGGCCCGGGAACGGACCGGCGGGTCCTGCTCCGACGTGACGTCAGGCCTCTTGTGCCGCAGGCCCGTTGGGCCGGATGACCGCGATGGCCTCGCCGACGGTCATGACCGGCTCGTCGCCGACGAGGCTCCGACCGGACAGGAAGGCGTTGGCGCCGACCAGCTGGTCGATCTTCAGCTCGTGCCGGACGGTGTCACCCGGGTGCACCGGGCGGTGGAACTCGACATTGCGCGCCGCGGCGAATATCAGCGTCCCGTCCAGGCTCTCGCCACGCGTCCTGATGCTTTCCAGCCAGAGCACGGCGCCGCTCTGGCCGAACGATTCGATGAGCAGCGTCTTCGGATAGGAATAGGCGGACCGGCCGAGCCCCTCGGCCATTCCCGCATAACAGGGCTCACTGCCGGAGACGGCCTTGGTGGTGACGATCCGGTCGAACGGATGCCATTCCAGGACGGTGTCCACCAGGAGTATCGGGTGGCGGTGCGGAAGGATTCCCCGGATTGCGGCGTGGTCGATCACCGGCCGCCTCCGTCCACGACCCCGTAGGACAGCCTCAGTTTCGCCGCGGTGGCGCCGGCGGAATTCCGGCAGCTCGCGTTCACGGCCAGCGCGTCGCCGTCGGCGAGAATCGTGCAGGACACCTGGAGCGTGTCCCCCGGGAGAACCGGGGTGGTGAACCGCACGGACTTGACGGTCGTCAGGTCCGCGATCCGGCCGGCGCCGAACCGGCGGGCCACGAATTCGTCGACCGCCTGGTTCACCGACTCCATGATGAACACGCCCGGATAGATCGTGAATTCCGGGTAGTGCCCGTCGAGGTACGGGTCGGCGGCGTGGACGGCCTTGACCGCCGTCACCTCCGTGTCGCCGACGAGCGTGACGCCGTCGACGGCGGCCAGCGGTGCGGCGCGCCTGCGCGGTCGCGTCGCGGGTGTCTCCGGCATCAGAACGCGATTCCGCCGTCGACCTGGATGACCTGGCCGGTGATGTAGGCCGCGCGGTCCGAGACCAGGAACGACACCAGGTCGGAGACGTCCTCCGGCTCGCCGATCCGCTTCATCGGGATCATCCCGAGCGCGGCCTTGCGGGCCTTCTCGCCGAGCCCCGCGGTCATGTCGGTCTCGATGAACCCGGGGGCCACCACGTTGACCCGGACGCCGTACCCGGCCACTTCCTTCGCCAGCGCCCGGCTCATGCCGTGGATTCCCGACTTCGCCGCCGAGTAGTTGCTCTGGGTCGGGTTGCCGAACACGCCGGCGACCGACGAGATGTTCACGATGACGCCGCTCCGGCGCTTCATGAACCCGAACACCACGCTGCGGCAGAAGTTGTAGGTGCCGGTCAGGTTGGTGTCGATGACCGCGTGCCAGTCCGCGGCCGGCATCAGGACCATCGGGTTGTCCTTGACGATGCCGGCCGAATTGACCAGCCCGGCAATCCCGCCGAGCTTCTCCTCGACGGTCTTGACGAACGCCTGCACCGATTCGAGGTCGGCCACGTCGCACGGCGCGTGGTAGCACTCCACGCCCAGCTCGCGGATTTCCTTCTCGGTCTCCTCGGCCGCGGCGCCGCCGGTCCGGTAGCAGAACGCGATATCGAACCCGTCCGCCGCCAGCTGAAGCGCTACGGCCCGACCAATTCCCCGGGAGCCGCCGGTGACAACCACACAGCCTTGCTCGCTCATTGCTTCTTCGACCCCTTTGATCGCGATGGCAATTTGAATGCTAGGTCCACCCGGAGGGCCTTCCCCGGGACTGGCAGGTTCCTGCCATTGGAGGCTTCCGAGGGATTGCCCGCCGGTCCCGGCGGTCTGGACCACGGCCTCGGACACGACGGGACCGCCCGGCCGGTATCGGCCGGGCGGTCCCGTCGTCCCTGCATGAACTCCCCTACACAGAAGTGTCTATGACGCCCAGTCGGACGACTGACCAGCCGTCAGGCGTAGCGGCGCGCCAGCTCCCGCTTGAGGACCTTGCCGCTCGAACCGAGCGGGAAGTCCGCCACGAACTCGACCCGGCGCGGGTACTTGTAGGCCGCCATGCGTTCCCTGCTCCACGCCACGATGTCGCCGGCGAGCGCGGCGCCCGCGTGATGGCCCGCCCGGACCACGACGACGGCGCACACCTCCTCGCCGTGCTTCGCGTCCGGGACTCCTACCACCGCCGCCCTGGCCACCGCAGGATGACCGAGCAGCACCTCCTCGACCTCGCGCGGGTACACGTTGTAGCCGCCGCGGACGACGAGGTCCTTCTTGCGGTCCACGAGGGTCAGATAGCCGTCCGCGTCCTGCACGCCGAGGTCCCCGGTGCGGAACCAGCCGTCGACCAGCACCTCGGCGGTCTCCCGGGGGCGGCCGAGGTAGCCGGCCATCACGTTGTGCCCGCGCACGACGACCTCGCCGATCTCGCCCCGGTCCAACAGCTCGATGCGGCCCTCCACCTCGGCCGCCGCGACCGCGACCTCCACGCCCTCGATGGGCAGGCCCACCGTCCCCGGCTTGCACACCGTCCCGGGCAGGTTGTACGCGACGACCGGGGACGTCTCCGTCAGCCCGTACCCCTCGTACACCTCGCACCCGAACGTCGTCCGGACCTGTTCGAGGACCGGCACCGGAAGGGCCGAACCGCCGCTGTAGACGCGGGAGAGGCGCGGGGCCCGCGCACCCGCCGCAACGGCTTCGAGCATGCCGTAGTACATGGTCGGGACGCCCATGAAGACCGTACAGCCGTGCTCGCGCATCAGCCGCAGGGCGTCCTCCGCCCCGAAGCGCTCCATGACGACCATGGTCGCCCCGGCGTGGAAGCACACCGCCATCCCGCAGATCTGCCCGAAGGTGTGCGACAGCGGGAGGGCGCCGAGCAGGACGTCGTCCTCCCCGAAGGCGAACGGCGACACGGCGGTCACCGTGATGTTCGTCAGGACGCTGTGGTGGGTGAGCATCACCCCCTTCGGCGTGCCCGTGGTGCCGGAGGTGTACAGGACGACCGCGAGGTCGTCCGGCGCCCGCTCGACGTAGGTGGCGACCGGCTCGGTGTCGGCGTCGAGCCGGTGCGCCGCGCCGTCGGCGTCCCCGACGGCCAGCACCAGGACACCGGCCGCCTCGGCGCTGCGGGCGGCCTCCTCGGGCAGCGCGCCGGCCCACACGAGCGCCCGCGCCTGCGAGTCCCGCAGCACGTGCGAGATCTCGGCCGACCTCAGGGCGGTGCCGACCGGCACGACGACGGCGCCGAGCGCCAGCACCGCGAAGTACAGCGCCGCGAACTCCGGCGTGTTCGGCAGCAGCAGGGCGACCCTGTCACCGGGCCCGATCCGCTCCGCCCGCAGGGCCGCGGCGTACCGCCGGGCCTGCTCCCACAGCTGCGCGTACGAGAGCCGTGCCGTGCCGCACACCAGCGCCGGACGGTCCGGCCGCCGGGCTGCCGAACCGGCCAGCACGGCGGCCACCGACCCGGTCACTTCAGCCAGTTCCGGTCGCTCGCCGAGGGGATCTCCAGTTCCTTCCAGATCCCGCGCAGCGCCTCGGCGAAGTTCTCGACGTCCGCCCGCCCGTGCACCGCGGACGGGGCGATCCGCAGGATCTCCTCGCCGGCGCGCACACTGGGCGCGTTGATGGACTGGACGTAGATGCCGTGCTGCTCGAACAGCAGCTGGGACGCCTTCTTGCAGGTCTCGTCGTCGCCGACGAAGGCCGAGACGATGTGCGAGTCCGTGGAGATGAACGGGATGTCGGCCTCGGTGAGCAGCCGGTGCAGCAGCTGCGCGTTCTCCGCCAGCTTCTTGCGCTCGGCGTCGGAGGTCCGCAGGTAGCGGACCGCCGCCAGCGAGCCGGCCGCGACGGCCGGCGGCAGCGAGGTCGTGAAGATGAAGGAGCGCGAGAGCGTGCGGACGGCGTCGACGAGGGCGGCCGGGCCCGCGATGTACCCGCCGACCGTGCCGTAGCCCTTGGCCAGGGTGCCCATGACGACGGTGAACCGGTCGGCGATGCCCTCCCGCGCGGCTATGCCGGCGCCCTGGGGGCCGTACATGCCGACGGCGTGCACCTCGTCGATGTACGTCGTGGCGTTGTACCGGTCCGCGACCTCGGCCATCTCGGCCAGCGGCGCGATGTCACCCGACATCGAGTAGACCGACTCCAGGACGACCAGCTTCGGGCGGTCGGCGGGGGTGGCCGCCAGCAGCTCCTCCAGGTGGGCGACGTCGTTGTGGCGGAAGACGTGCTTCTGCGCGCCGCTGTGCCGGAGGCCGTCGATGATCGACGCGTGGTTCTTCGCGTCGGAGAAGACGACGGTGTCCTTCGGCATCCCCGCCAGGACGGTGAGCGCCCCGTCGTTGGCCGTGTAGCCGGAGGTGAAGAGGAGGGCGGCCTCCTTGCCGTGCAGGTCCGCCAGCTCCTGCTCCAGCTGGACGTGGTAGTGGTTGGTGCCGCCGATGTTGCGCGAGCCGCCGGAGCCCACGCCGTGGGCGTCGATCGCGGCCTTCATCGCCTCGACGACCTGGCGGTTCTGCCCCATGCCGAGGTAGTCGTTGCTGCACCAGACGCTGATCTGCGAGTCCACGCCGTCCCGCCGGGCGGTGGCGCTGGGGAACTCGCCGGAGCGACGTCCGATCTCCAGGAACTCGCGCCTGCGCTCGGCGAGGTCCGCAGCGGTGGCGCCGTCGGAATACGATTCCAGATGCAGGTTCATTGCGTTCGCTTTCTCGATGTCGATCCCCCGGGAGCCGGATGCGGTGATCCGGGTTCGGGGACCGGGAAACTGGGGTTCGGGATGCCGGGACGCCGGGCTTGCGCGTGCCGGGCCGGGCGGATCAGGCCTCCAGCAGCCGCAGCCGCAGCTTGTCGGGCTTGCCGTTGTCGTTCAGCGGCAGCGCACTGACGAGGCTGATCTTCTCGGGCGCGTGCAGGACCGACAGCGACTCGGCGAGGTGCGCACGGACGGCCTCCGTCCGGACCTCGGCCGCCGGGTCGCAGACCAGCGTCGCGTGGAGGTGCTCGGCGCCGTCCCGGTCCTGCACGCCGTAGACGGCGGCGTGGCGGACGCCCGGCAGCGAGAGGATCTCCCGCTCGACCACCGTCGGATGGACCTTGACCCCGCCGACCTTGACCACGTCCGCCACCCGGCCCAGCAGGTGGAGGTAGCCGCGTTCGTCGGAGTAGCCGATGTCCCCGGTGAAGTACCAGCCGTCCCGGAGGACCTTCGCCGTCCGCTCCGGGTCTCCGGTGTAGCCGTCCATGAGGTGCGGCGAACGCACCCGGACCTCGCCGACCTCGCCGGTGGCCACCGGCTCGCCGGTGTTCGGGTCGCCGACGACGACCTCCACCTCGGGGAAGGGGCGCCCCACGGTGGTCGACAGCCACGGGTCGTAGTGGTCCTCGCGGCGCAGCGAGGTGATGCGGCCGGTCTCCCCGGTGCCGTAGGCCTGCACCATGACGGGGCCCAGGATCCGGACCGCCTGCGCGATCCTGGCGGGCGCCGCCGGGCTGCCGCTGTAGATCAGCCGCTTCAGCGAGGACAGACCGCCGGACGCGAGGTCCAGGGCGCCGCGCTCGTCCAGGTGGTCGAGCAGCTGGAACAGCTGGGTCGTCGCCAGGAAGGTCCACGAGATCTCCTGCTCGGAGACGGCCGCGACGAACCGCCCGGCGTCGAAGGCCTCGTGGAGGTGGATCTCCCCGCCCAGGGCGAGGGCGGCGTCGGCCATCGCGGCCACGGTGTGGCTCAGCGGGGTCGTCACCAGCAGCTTCACGGACTCGGCCGCGCGGTCGGCCGCCACCATCCCCCGGACCGAGCCGTTCCAGACCCGGCCGGCCAGCCGGATGCCCTTCGGCCGTCCGGTGCTCCCGCTGGTGAAGCTGATCACCGAGAGGGCCTGCGGGTCCCACGGCGCGGCGGTGGGGGCGCCGGCCTCGACGGGTTCGCCGTCGGCGCGGCGGGCGCGCGTCACCGGGAGTCCGCCGGCGCCCTCGGCGAGCTCCAGGGCGCGCTGCGCGCTCTCGTCGTCCGCGTAGACCGTCACGGCCGCGGTGTCGCGCAGGATCTGGATCTGGTGGTCCAGCGGAAGGATCGTCGAGCTGGTCCCCGGGTTGGTGGAGCGCAGGTAGCAGACGGCGCCGCCGAGCAGGTGCGCGGCGTACCGCGCGGTGAGCATCTCGGGGCTGTTGGGGGCGACCAGGACGGCCACGACGTCCCCCGGTCCGACGCCGTTGTCCCGCAGCGCGCGGAGGGTGCCGGTGACGGACCGGATCAGCTCACCGCCGGAGAGCGCCTCGCCCCGCCAGTGAACGGCGGGGCGCTCCGGCGCCCCCGCGAACACCGAGAGGATGTCCGCGACGTAGCTGTCGCTCTCTGTCCACCAGTGGTCCTGTGGGGTCATGGCCCTGCCTCTCGATGTGAACCCCCGGCGGATCTCGGTCTGCTGCCCGGGTGCGTTCCGATCCTTCCGGTCGGGAAAGGCCCGGGAAAGAACGTTCGGACGGCTTGACCGGCGCCTCGGAAGGGGCGCACGACCGGGGTAGCCGAACGGGTACCCCGGTCGGGTGGCCGGGTCGTGCGGCCGGGGGTGGCCGAGCGGCCGCGCGGGCCGGCGGGCCCGCGCGGGGCGGGGGCCGGGGAAAGCGCCGGGGTAAGGCCCGCCTACTCTGTATGCCGAAGCAAAACGGGCGAACCGGACCCGTCCGGGGGCCGCGACGAGGGAAAGCAGGACCCGCCCATGGGCGACGGAATGTCAGGCATGCACCACCACGGAGGGATGACGGAGCTGGGGCCGTTCTCCCTCTCCAACGTCATGACCTGGTCCCCCGACTGGGTGTTCCTGATCGGCGGCCTGGTCGCGCTGGCGCTGTACGGGACGGGCGTGGTGCGGCTGTACCGGCGCGGCGACCGCTGGCCGATCGGCCGGGCCGTCGGCTGGGTGGCGGGCGTCGGCTCGGTGATCCTGGTCACCTGCACCGGGCTGAACGACTACGGCATGGTGCTGTTCAGCGCGCACATGATGCAGCACATGGTGCTCTCGATGCTGTCACCGATCCTGCTGCTGCTCGGCGCGCCGATCACGCTGGCGCTGCGGGCGCTGCGCCCGGCCGGGAAGGGGCGCCCGCGCGGACCGCGCGAGCTGCTGGTGGCGCTGCTGCACAGCACCTACGTCAAGGTGATCTCGCACCCGGCGTTCACCATTCCGCTGTTCATCGCGAGCCTGTACGGGGTGTACTTCACCCCGCTGTTCGACTTCCTGATGCAGTACCGCCTCGGGCACATCTTCATGATGGTGCACTTCCTGGCCACCGGGCTGGCGTTCTTCTGGCCGATCATGGGTGTGGACCCGGGCCCGAACCGCCCCGGCCACGTGATGCGGATCATCGAGCTGTTCATGGGGATGCCGTTCCACGCCTTCTTCGGCGTGGCCGTGATGATGGCCGGCCACCCGCTGGTGACGACCTTCACCGAGGCCGGCGCGCCGCCCGGGACGAGCCTCCTGGAGGACCAGAAGCTGGCCGGCGGCATCACCTGGGCGTTCGGCGAGATCCCGACCGCGATCGTGCTGATCGCGCTGGTCTACCAGTGGATGCGCTCCGAGCAGCGGGTGTCCCGCCGCCGGGACCGGGCCGAGGACCGCAGCGGCGACGCCGAGCTGGCGGCGTACAACGCGTACCTGGCCTCGCTGGACAAGCGCGGCCGGCGCCCGGCGCCGGCGGCCGACGCTTAGCCTCCACCGCCCGACGGAACCCCCCGCCCGACGCCCGGGCGGGGGGTTCCGTCGTTCCCGGGGACGCCCGGCGACCCGTCAGCCCGTCGGTCCGTCGGCCTGCCCGACACCGTCGGCCTGACCGGCCCCGCCGCCCTGACCGGCCCCGCCGCTCTGCCCGGCCCCGCCGCCCTGCCGGGCGAGGCCGGCGACCAGGATGTCCAGGCCGAACTCGAAACGCTCGTCGCCGACGTTGCGGGTGAGCGCCGCGGCCATCGAGGTGATCATCGGGTAGCGGTCGGCCGGGATCGTGCCGAAGTACTCCCGCACCCGTCCGGTGTAGGCCTCCGCGTCGGCCTCGGTGTGGGCGCTGCGGGTGGACGCCTCGAAGGTGGTCGCGGTGGTGTACAGCCCGAGCAGGTCCACGCCGTACGCGGCGGTCTGCTCGTCCAGCCCACCGGCGCGCAGGATGCCCAGCATGGTGTCGGCGATGTCCATGGCGTGCGGGGTGACGGGGACGTTCGCGACCACGGCGGCCTTGGCGAGGTCGCGGTGGCCGAGCAGGACGTCCCGCGAGCGGCGCATCAGCCGCTTGAGCTGGTCCTCCCAGTTGGCCGGGTCCGGCTCTTCGAGGGCGATCTCGGAGTACGCCAGGTCGAGGACGAGCTCGACCAGCTCGTCCTTGTTGCCGACGTGGGCGTAGAGGCTGGCGGCGCCGGTGCCGAGCTCCTGGCCGACCCGGCGCATGCTCAGCGCGTCCATTCCCTCGGTGTCGACGATCCGCAGGGCGGCCTCGACGATCCGCTCGCGGCTGAGCGGCTGGCGCCTGGACGCCGCCCTCTCCTTCTCCTGCCAGTGCGCCGACCAGCTCGGACGCGGGGCGGCACTGGTCATGGAGGGCTCCTTCGTGGTCGTTGACGAGTCCCACACTACTTGACACGAACACTGTTCCATGGGAGAACACTGTTCGTCGCAAGGAAACAGTGTTCGTTAGGACGAACGTGGTTCGTTCAGCTCAGACCTTCCCGGAGAGCCCTCCCATGACCAGTCAGGCCGCCCCTCCCCCACCCGCCACCGAGGCCGCCGAGCCCGAACCGGCCGGCTACCGGCTGCGCTGGGCCGCCCTCGCCGTGATCCTGGCCGCCGAGGTGATGGACCTCCTCGACACCACGATCGTCGGCGTCGCCTCCCCCGCCATCCAGCGCGACTTCGGCGGCAGCGACGCGCAGATCCAGTGGATCTCCGCCTCCTACACGCTCGCCTTCGCCGTCCTGCTGATCACCGGCGCCCGGCTCGGCGACCTCTTCGGCCGCAAGAACCTCTTCGTCGCCGGCGCGGCCGGCTTCACCCTGGCCTCGGTGCTCTGCGCCGCCGCGCCCGGCCCGGGCACGCTGATCACCGCCCGGACCGTCCAGGGCCTCTTCGCCGCCCTGCTGATCCCGCAGGGGCTCGGCCTGATCAAGGCGATGTTCCCGCCGAAGGAGATGGGCGCCGCGTTCGGTCTCTTCGGCCCGGTCCTCGGCCTCTCCTCCGTCCTCGGGCCGACCCTGGGCGGCTACCTCACCGACGCCGACTGGTTCGGCACCGGCTGGCGGATGGTCTTCCTGATCAACCTGCCGCTCGGCCTGCTCGCGGTGCTCGCCGCCGTCAGGATCCTGCCCGCCGACCGGACCACCCGCACCGCCGGCGCCGGCCGGCTCGACCCGCTCGGCGTCCTGGTGCTCAGCGCCGCCGTCCTGCTGCTGGTCTACCCGCTGGTGCAGGGCCGCGAGCTGGACTGGCCGCTCTGGACCTACCTGTCCATGGCCGCCTCGCTGCCGGTGCTCCGGCTCTTCGTCCTCCACCAGCGCCGCGTGCTGAAGCGCGGCGGCACCCCGCTGATCGAGCCTTCGCTCTTCGCCAAGCGGGCCTTCACCTCGGCGCTCGCCACCGGGCTGGTCTTCTTCGCCGCGGTCTCCGGCCTGCTGCTGACCTTCACCCTCTACCTCCAGCTCGGCCTCGGCTGGACCTCGCTGCACTCCGGCCTCAGCATGATCCCGCTCTCGCTGGGCATCGTGATCGGCGCGGTCCTCTCCGGGGGCTTCCTCGGCCCGCGGTTCGGCCGCCGGGTCCTGCACGCGGGCATGGCCGTCGCGGCCGCGGGGGCGCTCGGCCTCTGGGCCTGCGTCGACCACTGGGCCGGCGGCCTGACCAGCTGGGAGCTGATCCCCGCGCTGGCCGTCACCGGCTTCGGCCTCGGCCTGATCATGGCGCCGTTCTTCGACATCGCCCTGGCCGGCGTCGAGGACGCCGAGACCGGGTCGGCCTCCGGCGTGCTCAACGCCCAGCAGCAGCTCGGCGGTTCGATCGGCGTCGCACTGCTCGGCACCGCGTTCTTCGGCTGGGCCGGCCCGGAGGGCTTCCAGCACGCGGCGGGCCGGACCTTCGGCCTGACCGCCGGCCTGCTGGCGCTCGCCTTCCTGGTCGCCTTCCTGCTCCCCCGCCACGCCCGCCCGGAGGACGGTCACTGACCCCCGGGTACGCGGGAGGCCCCGGAGTCCTGTACGGACTCCGGGGCCTCCCCGTTCAACCGGGCCTGGATCAGCCGAGGTTGGCCAGCGCGTCGTTGAAGGTCTTCGACGGGCGCATCGCGGCCGCGGCCTTCGCCGGGTCGGGCTGGTAGTAGCCACCGAGCTCGACCGGGGAGCCCTGGACGGCGATGAGCTCCTCGACGATGGTCTGCTCCTGGTCGGACAGCGCCTTGGCCAGACCCGCGAACGCCTGGGCCAGCTCGGCGTCGGCGGTCTGCTGCGCCAGCTCCTGGGCCCAGTACAGGGCCAGGTAGAAGTGGCTGCCACGGTTGTCGATGCCACCGAGGCGGCGGCTCGGCGACTTGTCCTCGTTCAGGAAGGTGCCGGTGGCACGGTCCAGCGTGTCGGCCAGCACCTGGGCGCGGGCGTTGTCGGTGGACTGGGCCAGGTGCTCGAAGCTGGCGGCCAGCGCGAAGAACTCGCCCAGGCTGTCCCAGCGCAGGTAGTTCTCCTTGACCAGCTGCTGGACGTGCTTCGGGGCGGAGCCGCCGGCGCCGGTCTCGAAGAGGCCGCCGCCGTTCATCAGCGGGACGACCGACAGCATCTTGGCGCTGGTGCCCAGCTCCAGGATCGGGAAGAGGTCGGTCAGGTAGTCACGCAGCACGTTGCCGGTGACGGAGATGGTGTCCTCACCGCGGCGGATCCGCTCCAGCGAGAACTTCGTCGCCTCGACCGGCGTCTTGATCTCGATCTGCAGGCCCTCGGTGTCGTGCTCCGGCAGGTACTCCTTGACCTTGCCGATCAGGACGGCGTCGTGCGCGCGGCCCTCGTCCAGCCAGAAGACGGCCGGGCTGCCGGTGGCGCGGGCGCGGGTGACGGCCAGCTTGACCCAGTCGCGGATCGGCAGGTCCTTGGTCTGGCAGGCGCGGAAGATGTCGCCGGCCTGGACGGCCTGCTCCAGCACCACGTTGCCCTCGGTGTCGACCAGGCGGACGGTGCCCGCGGCCGGGATCTCGAAGGTCTTGTCGTGGCTGCCGTACTCCTCGGCCGCCTGCGCCATCAGGCCGACGTTCGGCACCGAGCCGATGGTGGCCGGGTCGAGGGCGCCGTTGGCACGGCAGTCGTCGATGACGGCCTGGTACACGCCGGAGTAGCTGCTGTCCGGCAGGACGGCCAGGGTGTCGGCCTCGTTGCCGTCCGGGCCCCACATGTGGCCCGAGGTGCGGATCATGGCCGGCATCGAGGCGTCGACGATGACGTCGCTCGGCACGTGCAGGTTGGTGATGCCCTTGTCGGAGTCGACCATGGCCAGCGCCGGGCCGTCGGCCAGCTCGGCCTCGAACGAGGCCTTGATCTCGGCACCGTTGGCCAGCTTGTCGAGGCCGCCCAGGATGCCGCCGAGGCCGTTGTTCGGGTTCAGGCCGGCGGCGACGAGCGCCTCGCCGTACTTGGCGAAGGTCTGCGGGAAGAAGGCGCGGACCACGTGGCCGAAGATGATCGGGTCGGAGACCTTCATCATGGTGGCCTTGAGGTGCACCGAGAACAGCACGCCCTCGGCCTTGGCACGGGCGACCTGCGCGGCCAGGAACTCGTTCAGGGCGGCGGCGCGCATCACCGAGGCGTCCACGACCTCGCCGGCCAGGACCGGCACCGACGGGCGCAGCACGGTGGTGGCGCCGTCCTCGGCCACCAGCTCGATGCGCAGCGAGCCGTCGGCGGCGATCACGGTGGACTTCTCGGTGGAGCGGAAGTCGTTCTGGCCCATGGTGGCGACGTTGGTCTTGGAGTCGGCCGTCCAGGCGCCCATGCGGTGCGGGTGCGTCTTGGCGTAGTTCTTGACCGACGCGGGGGCGCGGCGGTCCGAGTTGCCCTCGCGCAGGACGGGGTTGACGGCGCTGCCCTTGACCTTGTCGTAGCGGGCGCGGACGTCCTTGTCCTCGTCGGTCTGCGGGTCGTCCGGGTAGTCCGGCAGCGCGTAGCCCTGCGCCTGGAGCTCGGCGATGGCCGCCTTCAGCTGCGGGATGGAGGCCGAGATGTTCGGCAGCTTGATGATGTTGGCGCCGGGGGTCTTGGCGAGCTCGCCCAGCTCGGCGAGGGCGTCCTCGATCCGCTGGCCCTCCTCCAGACGCTCCGGGAAGCTCGCGATGATCCGGCCGGCCAGGGAGATGTCACGCGTCTCCACCTGCACGCCGGCCGTCGAGGCGTAGGCCTGGACCACGGGCAGGAACGAGTACGTTGCCAGGGCCGGCGCCTCGTCGGTGTGCGTATAGATGATGGTCGAGTCAGTCATCGGTACTCCGCTTCACGTCTCCAACGTCTTGATGTCAAGATATCTCGTGCTCGCCCCTCCGCTCCACCACCCCCCGTCCCGGAGCACACGCCGACGCCCGCCCCGGGCCGTCGGTGGTCAGCTCCACCGTGGTCCCGGGACGGGCGCAGGGCAAACGGAGAGGGCTCAGGCCCGGGCGAGCCGGGCGTCGAACTCACCGGCGTCGGCGAGGAACCAGAGCTGGTTGCCGCGGTTGCTCTCGACCACGAAGTCGCGCAGGGCGCTGCTCGCGGCCACGTGCTCCGAGATGTCGCCGGTGACGGCCAGGCCGATCCGGTAGTTGACGAACTTCTGCACGATGCCGCCCGCCACGCGGGTGCTCAGCCGGAAGAAGTCGTCCCCGAGGCGGGCGGCCGGGACGACGACCCAGGTGGCGTCGCGGCCCATCGCGTCGCCGATCAGGTCCATCGCGTCCCCCTCGCCGCCGATCACCGTGCCCTCGGCGGGCAGGCGCAGGACGGTGGTCCCGGCGATCTCGACGACCTCGGAGCCGGCCACGCTCTCGACGGTCTCGGTGGCCTCGTGGTGCTCAGACATGGCGATTCTCCCTGATCAGCGCGTTGATGAGGACGAGCAGCTCGGCGGTGTCGGCCAGCCCGCCGAAGACGATCACCTTGAGCGTCGAGCGCTCCTCGTCGTGGACGGTCTGGAACTTGAGCGGCCGGCCGCCCTCGCGGGGGCCGGAGATCGCCGCCATCACGGTGCTGGCGAGACGGGCCGCCTCCCGGGTGCCGATGCCGTCCACCTGCACGATCGTGGACGCCTCGGCACGCAGCTCCGGCACGACGACGGCCGGCGCGGGCACCGCCGGGGCGCCGGTGAAGGCCGCGAGGTCCTCCGCGGTGATCCGGTACTGCTTGCCGATCCGGGCCGCCTTCAGCCGTCCGTCGCGGACGTAGCCGCGCACGGTGCGGACGTGCAGCCCCAGCAGCTCGGCCACCTGTTCCACCGAGTAGTACTGCGGCATCGGACGCCACCTTCCCCGAGCTCCTCCATGACTCCGCAAACTACCATGACGATGCCAGCCATAGGGAAGAATAAGGAGTGTTGGACCCATCACCGCGGCGCCACCGTCAGAAGCCCGTCAATACGGCACCGCATTCGGTCAACACCGCGTCAGGACGGCGGCCCGCGGCCCGCGGACGCCCTAGCGTCTTAGGAGCAGTTCCGGCAGGCCCCTCCACCACCCGGGAGCACCCGCATGGCCCGCGTCGTCTGGCACGTCCCGGTCACCGTCACCGGACGCACCACCGCCCTCCGGCTCTTCCGCCTCCGCGACGGCCGCCGCTGCGCGGTCGGCTTCAGCTCCGCCGCGGCCCTGACCGCCCTGCTCGGGCCGGACCAGGCGGCCGCCGAGCTCGGGGAACCGGCACTGCGGGCGCTCGCCGCGCCCCTCGGCATCGACGCCCTGGTGCTGGACCCGCGCCTCGTCGCGCCGCCCGTCCGCGGGACCGGCTCCCCCGCTCCGACGCCCGTGCTCCAGACCCGGTGACCGCCCTCCGACTGCTCCCGGGCGGCGACCCGGAGCCCGGGGCGGCCCGGTCCCTGCACGCCCTCGCCCGGATCCGCTTCGGCCCCGTCCCGCTCGACTTCGACCGGCTGGCCGCCGAGTTCCCCGCCGTGCAGAGCGGACTCGCCCTGGCCGGGGACGCCGACCTCGAACTCCGCCTCGCCTGCACCGGCCCCGAGGAGTTACGCGCCGTCTCCACGGCCCTGCAGCGCGCGGGCGCCGCCCACGTCCGGATCGACGTCGTCCTGCGGGCCCTCGTCCCGCGGCCGCCGACCCTGCGGCCGGTGCCGTAGGGCGGACCACGCGCCCCGGGCCCGCCCGCGCCCCGCCGGGGGAACGGGCGGGCCCGCCGTCAGCCGCTCTCGCGGGCCAGGGCGGCGATCGCCGCGAGCAGCAGCGCGGAGCCGGCCAGGAGGCCCGGGGTGAGCGGCTCGCCGAGGAAGGCCACGGCGATCAGGGCGGCCGTCGCCGGCTCCAGCAGGACGAGCACGGAGGCCGTCGTGCCCGGGACGGCGGCCAGGCCGGCGAAGTACCAGCGGTAGGCGAGCAGGGTCGGCACGGTGCCCAGGAAGAGCAGCGCGCCCGCCGTCAGGGCCGGGTCACCCGCCGCCGGCAGCACGCCGCCCTCGACGAAGGCCGCCGGCAGCAGGCAGAGCAGGCCGGTGGTGAACGCGCCGGTGGTCGCCCGCGCCGACCCGCCGCCGCGGGCCCAGAGCGTGAGCCCGCTCTGCCCCGCGCCCGCCGGCACGGCGAGCGCGACGCCGAGGGCAGGACGCGGGCCGGCCCGGTCGTGATCTTCACCTCCGCACCGCGGGCGCGTACCGTCGGCGGTGACGTGGCGGGGGCCGGCCTCCGCCCCCGGCGCGGAGGAGACCAGCGGCGTGGACCACCTGACGTACGACGACGTGAAGGCGGCCGGGGAACGGATCGCGGGGCGGGTGCGGCCGGTGGTGGTGGCACCGGGGGACGAGCGCGGGCGGGTCTGGCTGGCGCTGGAGTACCTCCAGCACACCGGCAGTTTCAAGGCGCGTGGCGCACAGAACTTCCTGCTCGCGCACGCCGCGGCGGGCACCCTGCCCGCCGCCGGGGTGACCATCGCCTCGGGCGGCAACGCGGGCCTGGCCTGCGCCTGGGCGGCCCGTGAACTCGGCGTACGCGCCACGGTGTTCCTGCCGGAGACGGCCCCGCCGGTGAAGGTGGCGCGGCTGCGCTCGTACGGCGCCGAGGTGCGGCTTGCGGGCGGCGAGTACGCGGAGGCGCTGGCCGCCTGCGAGGAGTTCGCCGCGACGGGTGGCGCACTGGCCTCGCACGCCTACGACCACCCGCTGATCGCCGCCGGGGCCGGGACGGTCCTGGAGGAGATCAGGGAGCGTGTCCCCGGCTTGGACACGGTGGTGGTCTCGGTGGGCGGCGGCGGGCTGTTCGCGGGGGTGGCGGCCGCGGCACGCGAGCACGGCGTCCGGGTGGTGGCGGTGGAGCCGGCCGGCAGCCGGGCGCTGAACGCGGCGGTGGCGGCCGGCCGCCCGGTGGACGTCCCGGTCGAGTCGGTGGCATCGGACTCGTTGGGGGCCAGGCGGGCCACGGCTCTTGCCCTGCACGCCGCCCGACAGGACGGCGTGCGGTCGGTGTTGGTGCCGGACACCGCCATCGTCCTTGCCCGGCAGGAGCTTTGGGACGAACGCCGGATCGCCGTCGAGCACGCCGCGGCCACCGCCCTCGCCGCGCTGGACCAAACGGACGGCGAGCGGATCGCCGTCCTGCTGTGCGGCGCCAACACCGACCCGTCCGACCTGGTCGCGGGCCGGTAGCGGCCCTACCCCAGCAGCCTGCGCAGGGCCAGCCCGTCCGGGGCGGCGGCGGTGAGCAGCAGGGCGTCCGGGTCGGGCAGGGTGAGCAGGGCGGCGTCGCCCGCGCCGGGCTGCCGCTGCGGCAGGGGCGGCGGGGGCGGCTCCGGCTGCGGGTGGCCGACGGTGAGCCGCTGGCCGGTGGCGCGGTGGCCGCCGAGGACGGCGGGGCCGTCCCAGCCGGGGGCGCCGGGGCCGAGGTCGGTCTGCTGGTCGAGCAGGAGCCGGCCGGCCCGGCGGACGGTGAGCCGGGAGGTGAGCCGGCCGGGGGCGGCGCCGCGGGTCCAGTCGTGGTGGCGGCCGAGGATCTGCTCCTCCCGGTAGCGCAGCCGGGCGCCGGCGGCGAGGGTGATCCTGGTGTGCAGGACGAGGTGGCTGCCGCTCGCGGCGACGACCGGTTCGGGCCGCCAGTCGAGCCGGGCGCCCTCCCCCACCGTCAGGTCGATGTCGTAGCGGGCGGGCCCGGGGCCCGGGAGGCTGATGGTGGCGGCGGCGCTGGTGAGGGTGAGCGCGGCGCCGTCCGCCAGCTCGACGTCGAGCGCGAGGTGGTCGCCGCCGAGCGGTGCGGCCATCGAGCCGACGAGGACCACGTGGGCGGCGCCGTCGTCGTCCCGGGTGCGGCGGGGTGCGAGCGGGCCGGCTCCGGAAAGGACGGGCAGGGCGGTGGTGCCCCGCCCGTCCGGCACGGCGAGGATCCGGGCCCGCGAGGCGAGCGCGGCCGTCACCGGACCCCGTGCCGGTCGGCCCCGTCCGGGCCGGCCTCGCGCAGAGCCGTCCCGTGCAGGTCCGTCCCGTGCAGGTCCGTCCCCTGCGGACCCGTCCCGTGCAGGCCGTTCCCGCGCCAGGCCGTGAGCTTCTCCCGGACCCAGGCCGCGACCGGTGCCACGCCCTCGGCGGAGGTGAGCGAGCAGAAGACCGTGGGCAGTGCGCCGCGCTGGGCGGCGGCGTCGCGGGCCATCACCCCGAGGTCGGCGCCGACCAGCGGGGCCAGGTCGGTCTTGTTGACCACCAGCAGGTCGGAGGTGGAGACGCCCGGGCCGCCCTTGCGCGGGATCTTGTCGCCGCCGGACACGTCGATGACGAAGATCTGGTGGTCGACCAGCCCGCGGCTGAAGGTGGCGGTGAGGTTGTCGCCACCGGACTCCACCAGGACGAGGTCGAGCGGGCCGACGGCGTCCTCCAGGTCCTCGACGGCCTCCAGGTTGGCGGAGATGTCGTCGCGGATGGCGGTGTGCGGGCAGCAGCCGGTCTCGACCGCGGTGATCCGCTCGGGCGGCAGGACGGCGTTGCGGAGCAGGAACTCGGCGTCCTCGGTGGTGTAGATGTCGTTGGTGACGACGGCCAGCGACAGCTCCTCGCGCAGCAGGCGGCAGAGGGCGGCGACGGTGGCGGTCTTGCCGGAGCCGACCGGCCCGCCGAGGCCGATCCGCAGGGCGCGGCGGCGGCCCCCGGCCGCGGCGTCGGTGCCGGTGGGGGCCGCGGCGCCGTAGGTGTGGCGGACGGGGGCGTCGACGGGGTCGACGTGGTCACGATGCAAAGAGGCGGACCTTCCAGGAGTGGTGCTCCTCGGCGTAGACGTCGAGCAGCGGGGCGGAGGCGGCGGGCAGCGCGTCCGGGTCGCCGCGCAGGGCCGCTTCGAGGGCGGTGGCGGCGACGGCGTCAAGCTGCGGCGCGAGGCCGGCGAGCGCGGCGGCGACCTCGTACGGGTCGAGGCCGAGCAGCCGGACGCAGGCCGTGGCCGGCCCGTTGACGCTCTCGTAGGCGGCGGCGGACGCGGCCTGGGCGGGTGTGACCCCGGCGGCCAGGGCGGCGGTTCCGAGCACCACCGGCTGGTGCGCACCGCGCGGGAACGCCTCGGCGATCCGGTCGAGCCGGTGGTGCGGCCAGGCGGCGCGGGCGGCCCGGAGCAGCTGGCGGCCGAGCCGACGGCTGGTGGCGCGCAGGGCGGGCGAGGGGGTGCGGGCCTCGGCGGCCGCGTCCAGGACGGCGGTGTCCTGTCCGGCGGCGGCCGAGGCGGCCAGGGCGGCGGCGACCAGGCCGGTGGTGTGCAGCCGTCCGGTGAGGAAGGCCGTCATGCTCGCACCGTCGTGCACCCGCCCGGCCCTGACCGCCGCCTCGGCGCCGCCGGAGTGCGCGTGCCCGCCGGCGGGGAACCGCCCGTCGGCGAGCAGCAGCAGCGCGGCGAGGGTCATCAGAAGAGGAAGTACCGCTGGGCGAGCGGCAGTTCGACGGCCGGCTGCGGGGTGACGACCTCACCGTCGACGGTGACGGTGAAGGTGTCGGGGTCGACCCGGACGTCGGGGCGGGCGCTGTTGTTGACCATCTGCTCCTTGGTGACCCCGCGGGTGTTCCGGATCGCGGTGAACTCCTTGGCGACGCCGAGCTGTTCGGCCAGCCGCCCGGGCAGGCCGTCGTCGATCGCCGCCTGCGAGGTGAAGTTGAGCGAGTTGGCCGCCGCCGAGCGCCCGGTGGCGCCGAACATCGGCCGGGGCAGCACCGGTTGGGGCGTGGGGATGGACGCGTTGGCGTCGCCCGTCTGCGCCCAGGCGATCTGGCCGCCCTTGACGACCAGGTCGGGCTTGGCCCCGAAGAAGGCGGGCGACCAGAGCACGAGGTCGGCGAGCTTGCCGGGTTCGACCGAGCCGATCTCGCCGTCCAGCCCCTGGGCGACGGCCGGGTTGATGGTGTACTTGGCGACGTATCGCCGCGCCCGGTGGTTGTCGGCGCGGCCGTCGCCGGGCAGCACGCCGCGCCGGGCCTTCATCACGTGGGCGGTCTGCCAGGTACGCAGCACCACTTCGCCGATCCGCCCCATCGCCTGGGAGTCGGAGCTGATGATGGAGATGGCGCCGAGGTCGTGCAGGACGTCCTCGGCGGCGATGGTGGAGGGCCGGATCCGGGACTCGGCGAAGGCGAGGTCCTCCGGCACGTGCGGGCTGAGGTGGTGACAGACCATCAGCATGTCGAGGTGTTCGTCGATGGTGTTGACGGTGTGCGGCCTGGTCGGATTGGTGGAGCTGGGCAGCACGTTGGCCTCGCCCACCACGGTGATGATGTCGGGTGCGTGGCCGCCGCCGGCACCCTCCGTGTGGTAGGCGTGGATGCCGCGCCCGGCGATCGCGGCGAGGGTGTCGCCGACGAACCCGGCCTCGTTCAGGGTGTCGGTGTGGATGGCGAGCTGGGCGCCGGTCCGCTCGCAGACCCGCAGGCAGGCGTCGATCGCGGCCGGGGTGGCGCCCCAGTCCTCGTGGATCTTGAAGCCGAGCGCGCCGGCCCGCAGCTGGTCGTGCATCGACGTCTCGTTGACGGTGTTGCCCTTGCCGAGCAGGCCGATGTTGACGGGCAGGCCGTCCATCGCCGCGAAGAGCCGGCCGAGGTGCCACGCGCCGGGGGTGATCGTGGTGGCCTTCGTGCCCTCGGCGGGCCCGGTGCCACCGCCGACGAGGGTGGTGACGCCGGAGGCCAGCGCCTCGTCCACCAGCTGCGGACAGATGAAGTGGACGTGGGTGTCGACGCCGCCGGCGGTGACGATCCGCCCGTTGCCGGCGATCACCTCGGTCTCCGGGCCGATCACCAGCAGCGGGTGGACGCCGTCCATGGTCTCGGGGTTGCCGGCCTTGCCGAGGGCGGTGATCCGGCCGTCCCGGATGCCGATGTCGGCCTTGACGACGCCCCAGTGGTCGAGCACCACGGCGCCGGTGACGACGGTGTCCGGGGCCCCTTCGGCCCGGCTGGTGCGGGCCTGGCCCATGGACTCGCGGATCACCTTGCCGCCGCCGAAGACGGCTTCGTCGCCGCCGCGGCTGCGGTCCTCCTCGATCTCGACGAGCAGATTGGTGTCGCCGAGCCGGATCCGGTCGCCGGTGGTCGGGCCGTACAGGTCGGCGTAGCGCTCGCGGGTGAGCCGGAGCGCGGGGCGGTCAGTCATCGAGGGCTCCCGCCGTCTCGCCGCGCAGGCCGGCCACCTCGCGCCGGCCGGCGATCGGGACCAGCTGGACCTCCGCCGGGATGCCCGGTTCGAAGCGGACGGCGGTGCCGGCCGGGATGTTGAGGCGCAGGCCACGGGCGGCCGCACGGTCGAACCGGAGGCCGGGGTTGGTCTCGGCGAAGTGGTAGTGCGAGCCGACCTGGACGGGCCGGTCGGCGCCGTTGAGCACGGTCAGCCGGGTCACCTCCATCCCGAGGTTGAGCCCGATCTCGCCTTCGCCGTAGAGGATCTGACCCGGCGTCATCTCCTCGGCGGCGCTCACTGGATCGGCCCGTGGACGGTGACGAGCTTGGTGCCGTCGGGGAAGGTCGCCTCGACCTGGACGTCCGGGATCATCGCGGGGATGCCCTCCATGACGTCGTCCCGGGTGAGCACCCTGCGGCCGGAGTCCATCAGCTCGGCGACGGTGCGGCCGTCGCGGGCGCCTTCGAGGACGTGCGAGGTGATCAGCGCGACCGCCTCGGGGTGGTTGAGCCGCAGACCGCGGGCCCGCCGGGAGCGGGCGACGTCGGCGGCCACGTGGATGAGCAGGCGCTCCTGCTCGTTGGGGGTGAGTTTCAACTGCGCGCACCTTCGAGGGAGTCAGAGCGCGCGGACACGACACTGTGCCGCGGTGGTGGCGCATACCGTAGCGGACGAACCACCCGGACAGCAGACCGCACCGCCGGGCCCGGACGGTATCACTATGCAGTCCACACCATTTCTATGACCGTATTTGCCGTCCAGATTGCCAGAGCTTGGACCGAAGCTCAATTCGCGCTCAAGTACTGAACCTACTCATCAGTTACGTAACACATGTATGAACTGAATGCCCCCTACCAGGGCGGATGTCCGGCGAAGTAGGTAAACATTCAGTAATGAAATCTGTGCAGAGGCCTATGAATACGCCTACTGTGTGGCAACTCTCCGCGCTCCGACAGCCGGGGCCCCCACACACAGAGAGATTGCCAATGGTTTCCCTCAACCAGATGACCCCGCCCGGCACGGGCACCGACAACGGTGCCCCGGCCCACCGGTCTCTCCGCCGGGAAGTGGGCCTGATCGGCCTGCTCTGGGCCTCGGTCGGCTCGATCATCGGCTCCGGCTGGCTGTTCGGCGCGAAGAACGCCGTCATGGTCGCCGGCCCGGCCGCCCTCATCTCCTGGGGCATCGGCGCCGTCGCCATCGTGCTGCTCGCCCTGGTGCACGCCGAGCTCGGCGGGCTCTTCCCGGTCGCCGGCGGCACCGCCCGCTACCCGCACTACGCCTTCGGCGGCCTGGCCGGCATGTCCTTCGGCTGGTTCTCCTGGCTGCAGGCCGCGACGGTGGCACCGATCGAGGTCGAGGCCATGATCGGGTACGCGGGGCACTGGGAGTTCGCGAAGAGCTTCCTCAACGACAACGGCACCCTCACCACCAGCGGCTTCATCGTCGCGGTGCTGCTGATGGGCGTCTTCGTCGCGGTCAACTTCCTCGGTGTGCGGGTCCTGGCCCACACCAACTCGGTCGCGACCTGGCTGAAGATCTTCATTCCGCTGTTCACGATCTTCGTGCTCGCCCTGACCAACTTCCACGGCTCGAACTTCACCTCGCACGGCTTCGCCCCGTTCGGCATCAAGGGCGTGCTCGCGGCGATCAGCTCCAGCGGCATCATCTTCGCGCTGCTCGGCTTCGAGCAGGCCATCCAGATCTCCGGTGAGAGCCGCAACCCCAAGCGCGACATCCCCCGCGCGGTGCTCGGCTCGGTCGCCATCGGCACCCTGATCTACGTCCTGCTGCAGGTCGTCTTCATCGGCGCGCTGCCGCTCAGCTCCTTCGCCAACGGCTGGGACAAGCTGGACTTCCCCGGCATCGAGGGCCCGTTCGCCGGCCTCGCCACCGTGGTCGGCCTCGGCTGGCTCGCCTGGGTGCTCTACTTCGACGCCATCGTCTCCCCCGGCGGCACCGGCCTGATCTACACCACCTCCACCTCGCGCATCTCCTACGGCCTGAGCAAGAACGGCTACGCGCCGCAGAAGTTCGAGCAGCTCGACAAGCGCGGCGTGCCGTGGTTCGGCCTGGCCCTCTCCTTCATCACCGGCGTCATCTGCTTCCTGCCCTTCCCGAGCTGGCAGGAGCTGGTCGGCTTCATCACCTCCGCCAGCGTGCTGATGTACGCGGGCGCCCCGCTGGCCTTCGGCGCGCTGCGCCGCCGCCTGCCCGCCCGTGAGCGCTCCTACCGCCTGCCCCTCGGCGGCGTGATCTCCCCGCTCGCCTTCGTGGTCGCCAGCCTGATCATCTACTGGGCCGGCTGGCACACCCTGTCCCGCCTGGGCATGGCGATCGTCCTGGGCTACGTCCTGCTCGGCAGCTACGCCGCGTACGCGATCCGCAAGGGCCTGCCGAACGCCCCGCGCCTGGACTGGCGCGCCGCCCAGTGGCTGCCGGTCTACCTGGTGGGCCTCGGCCTGATCTCCTGGCAGGGCGGGTTCGGCGACGGCGCCGGCAACATCCCGATGTGGTGGGACATGGGCGCGGTCGCCGCGTTCGCCCTCGCCATCTACTTCTGGGCGATCCGGGTCGCGCTGCCGGCCGACGCGATCGAGCAGAACATCGAGGACATCGAGGTGGTCGACGCGGGCGGTCACTGACGCCCCCGCTGCACACCAGGACGGGCCCGCCGGTTCACCCGGCGGGCCCGTCCCGTTGCGTCCGCCACCCGCTCGCCTCCTGTGGCGACCGGGTCCGGCACCGGGCCGGCGCTACAGCTTCAGCACCTCGCGCAGCGCCGCCGTCACCACCGCCTCCGGGTCCGCCACCGCGCCCTCGGAGCGCCAGGCGACGAAGCCGTCCGGCCGGACCAGCACCGCGCCGTCCGGCCGCACCCCGTGCAGCTCGGCGAAGTCGGTGCCCGGCTCGGGCGCCAGGTCGTCCTCCCCTCCCAGGCCGATCCGGTACGCGTCCAGCGGGACGGCCAGCCGGTCGGCCGCCCGCCGGGCACCCTCGTGCCAGGCCCGCCCGTCCGGGCCGGTGAGCAGCACCATCGCCTGCTCGTACAGGTCGAGGGTGGAGAGCTTCACGCCCGCCCGCAGCAGCCACTGGTGCGGTGCCCGGCTGCCGGGCTCGCCGGCCGACTCGAACTTCTCCGGCACCACCGCGCCGGCCGGGTCCGCCCCGGCCACCGCGCCCGCCGGGTAGCGGTAGCCCAGCGCCACCGCCAGCACCCCGGCCTGCCGGCCCACGCCCGGCACCACCGCGTACCCGGGGTGGCTGTGCTCGGCCGAACGGGCCGAGGCGCGCTCGCTGGTCACCTCGGCAACCGGCCGGCGCTCCTGCCCGTACGTGTCCAGCAGCCCCGGCCCGGCCCAGCCGCCGAGCACCGCGGCCAGCTTCCAGGCCAGGTTGTGCGCGTCCTGGATGCCGGTGTTGGAACCGAACGCGCCGGTCGGCGACATCTCGTGCGCGGCGTCCCCGGCCAGGAAGACCCGCCCGCCGGAGTAGCGCTCGGCCACCCGCTCGGCCGCGTGCCACGGCGCCTTGCCGGTGACCTCCACCTCCAGGTCGGGCATGCCGACCGCCGCCCGGATGTGCCGCACACACCGCCCGTCGGTGAACGCCTCCAGCGGCTCGCCGTGCTCGGGGTGCCAGGGCGCGTGGAACACCCACTCCTCGTGGTTGTCCACCGGCAGCAGCGCGCCGTCGGCCTCCGGGTTGGTGAGGTAGCAGGCGATGAAGTGCCGGTCGCCCACCACCTCCGCCAGCCGCTTGGCCCGGAAGGTGATGCTGACGTTGTGGAACAGCTCGCCCTTGCCGGTCTGGCCGATGCCCAGCCGCTCCCGGGACGGGCTGCGCGGGCCGTCCGCGGCGACGAGGTACTGCGCCCGGACGGTGCGCTCCTCACCGGTCTCCCGGCTGCGCAGCAGCGCGGTCACCCCGTCGGCGTCCTGCTCGAAGGAGAGCAGCTCGGTGCTGAAGCGCAGGTCGCCGCCGAGCTCGCGGGCGGACTTCAGCAGCACCGGCTCCAGGTCGTTCTGGCTGCACAGGCACCACGCGCTCGGGCTGAACCGGGCCAGCCGGCCGCCCGGGTCGATCTCCCGGAACAGCCACTCCTGCTCCTCCCCGGTCAGCGAGGGGGTCTGGAGGATGCCGTGGTTGGCGGCGAGCACCGAGGCCGCCTCGCGGATCGCCGGCTCGATCCCGGCCACCCGGTACAGCTCCATCGTGCGAACGTTGTTGCCTCGGCCACGCGGGTGATGCGAGGTGTCGGCGTGCTTCTCGACGAGCAGGTGTCTGACACCCAGTCGGCCCAGGAAGAGTGAGGCCGACAGCCCGACCAGCGAGCCGCCGACGATCAGGACCGGCACCCGGTCGTCAACCTTCGGATTCATCAATTACTCCAGCCTGTACGGGAGTTCGCGGACCGGCTGCGGGGCTCGGCGCCGCCCTCGGCGGGGCGCGCACAGACGGCGGCCCCGTCTCTGCATCCCCCGCCCCGGGGGTGTTGTGCCGCCTCTTCGCTCGGATGGCCCGCAAATCTCGCGCCACCCGTGGGCTCCGCGCACGATCGACCTCAGGCCTGATGCCGATGCCCGGGCCGACCGCCACCGCACCGCCCTCCCCCGCCGGACCCCTGGCCGGACGCCGCCCCGCGCGGCCGGACGCGGGCGCCCCAGAAGCAGAAAGTGGATCATGACGACTCTGTCCGAACCGCAGGCGCAACAGCAGGCCGAGACCGAAACGCGGCTGCGCGTGATGCTGATGCTGGAGATCAAGGACGGCGCCCAGCAGCGCTTCCTGGACGTGTACGAGAAGCTGCGCCACCAGGTGGCGTCCGTCCCCGGGCACGTCAGCGACCAGCTGTGCCAGTCGATCAACGACCCCCGGCAGTGGCTGATCACCAGCGAGTGGCAGGACCAGGAGACCTTCCTGGAGTGGGTGGACAGCCCGGCGCACCGCGAGATGGTCAAGCCGATGCACGGCTGCGTGAGCGACACCTTCCGCTCGCTGCGCTACTCCATCCTCCGGGAGACCTCCGCGGCCGGCGCCACCGGCACCCGCGCCCCGGTCGAGGTGCCGCCCGGCCTGCCGCGCACCGCGCCGGCCGGGCACGTCGGCCCGCCGCAGGCCGCCCCCGGCCCGGACGGGGTGATCCGCCACGCGCTGACCTTCACCGTCAAGCCCGGCAGCGAGCAGAAGGTGGCCCGCATCCTGTCCGGCTACGCCTCCCCCAAGGCCGAGGTGGACGAGAACACGCGGCTGCGCCGCACCTCGCTGTTCATGCACGGCAACCGGGTGGTCCGGGCCGTCGAGGTCACCGGCAGCCTCGGCGACGCGCTGCGCCACGTCGCCATGCAGCCCGAGGTCCGGGCCGTCGAGGAGGCGATCAACCCGTACCTGGAGGAGGCCCGCCAGCTGGGCGACCCGCAGGCCGCGCGCGCCTTCTTCGCCAAGGCCGCGCTGCCCGCCGAGCACCAGGCGATCGCCGGTTCCCCGGCCTCCGGGCGGCTGCACCGGCACGCCGTGCTCTACCCGGTCAAGCCGGGCAACGGGCAGGCCGTCGCCGCGCTGCTGGCCGAGTACGACAACCTCGCCACCGCGGACCCGACCGGCCCGGTCGCGACGGCCGTCGTCTTCCACCGGGAGGACGTCGTGGTCCGCCTGGTGGACCTGCGGGTACCCGCCGAGGCCGACCCGGCGGCGGCCCTCGGCGTGGCCGGCGAGCGCGAGGCCACCGTCCTCGGCCGGCTGCTCGACCTCGGCGCCGACAGCGACCTGCGCACCGTCGCGGGGCTGAGCGCCGTCCTCGCCGCCCGCGCGATGAACCCGGTCACCGACCGCAGCTCGCAGGGGAACTGACGACACCCCGTTCCACACCGGCTCCAGAGCCCCCGGCCCCGAAGCCCGGACCCAACACACTCGGAGGAAGAAACCATGTCCACGCAGTACCCACGGATCGTGCACGTCGACGAGGCACCGGAGAACCGCCGGCGCGGCGGCGACCTGCGCGCCATGCTCACCCCCACCACCTGCGGCGCGACCAGCGGCTTCATGGGCCTGGCCATCGTCCAGCCCGGCGAGCGGATCGGCGAGCACTACCACCCGTACTCCGAGGAGTTCGTCTTCGTGGTCAGCGGCGACCTGGAGGTGGACCTCGACGGGGTCACCCGGGCGCTCAAGCCCAACCAGGGCCTGATGATCCCGCTCAACATGCGCCACCGGTTCCGCAACGTCGGCGACACCGAGGCCCGGATGGTCTTCCACCTCGGCCCGCTCGCCCCGCGCCCCGAGCTGGGCCACGTCGACACCGAGGAGACCGGGGAGGCCGGCACCTCCGGTCCCCCGGAACACGCCAAGGTCGCTTCGTGACACGGCGCGTCGCCGTCACCGGGATCGGCGTGGTCGCACCCGGCGGCGTGGGCGTTCCGGCCTTCTGGCGGCTGCTCACCTCCGGCCGGACGGCGACCCGGGGCATCACGCTCTTCGACCCCACCGGGTTCCGCTCCCGGATCGCCGCCGAGTGCGACTTCGACCCGGCGGCGCACGGACTGAGCCCCGAGGACGTCCAACGGGCCGACCGGTACGTGCAGTTCGCCATGGTGGCGGCGGACGAGGCGGTCGCCGACGCGGGCCTGGACCTCGCCGCCGAGGACCCGTGGCGGATCGGGGTCTCGCTCGGCACCGCCGTCGGCGGCACCACCCGGCTGGAGCACGACTACGCCCTGGTCAGCGCCGGCGGCGCCCGCTGGGACGTCGACCACCGGCGGGCCGAGCCGCAGCTGCACCGGGCCTTCGCGCCCTCCACCCTGGCCTCCACGGTCGCCGAGCGCACCGGCGCACACGGCCCGGTGCAGACCGTCTCCACCGGCTGCACCTCCGGGCTGGACGCGATCGGCTACGCCTTCCAGGCGGTCGAGGAGGGACGCGCCGACATCTGCATCGCCGGCGCCTCCGACTCGCCGATCTCGCCGATCACCGTCGCCTGCTTCGACGCCATCAAGGCCACCAGCGAACGCAACGACGACCCGGAACACGCCTCCCGCCCCTTCGACGCCCACCGGGACGGCTTCGTGCTCGGCGAGGGCGGCGCCGTCCTGGTGCTGGAGGAGCTGGAGCACGCCCGCCGGCGCGGCGCGCGGATCTACGGCGAGATCGGCGGCTTCGCGACCTTCGGCAACGCCTACCACATGACCGGCCTCACCCAGGAGGGGCTGGAGATGTCCAGGGCGATCGACGAGGCGCTCGGCCACGCCCGGGTCAACCGCACCGACGTCGACTACGTCAACGCGCACGGCTCGGGCACCAAACAGAACGACCGGCACGAGACGGCGGCCGTCAAGCGCTCGCTCGGCGGGCACGCGTACGAGACGCCGATGAGCTCGATCAAGTCGATGGTCGGGCACTCGCTCGGCGCGATCGGCGCGATCGAGGTGGTCGCCTGCACCCTCGCACTGGCCCACGGCGTGGTACCGCCGACCGCCAACTACGAGACTCCGGACCCGGAGTGCGACCTCGACTACGTGCCGCGCACCGCGCGCGAGCTGCCGCTCCGTCACATCCTCTCGGTCGGCAGCGGATTCGGCGGGTTCCAGTCCGCCGTCGTGCTCAACAGAACGGGGTGAGATCCATGACGTCACGTCAACAGGGCCGCCGGGCCGTGATCACCGGCCTCGGCGTGGTGGCGCCGAACGGCGTCGGTACCGACGCCTTCTGGAAGGCCACCAGGCAGGGCGTGAGCGTCCTCGACCGGATATCCCGCGAGGGCTGCGCCGACCTCCCGCTGCGCATCGCGGGCCAGGTACGGGACTTCGACCCGCAGTCCGTGATCGACAGCCGCTACCTGGTACAGACCGACCGCTTCACGCACTACGCGATGGCCGCCGCCGACCTGGCGGTGGCGGACGCCGGCTACACCGCCGACCCCGAACAGCCGTACGCGGTGGGCGTGGTGACCGCGGCCGGCTCCGGCGGCGGCGAGTTCGGCCAGCGCGAGCTGCAGCAACTCTGGGGCCAGGGACCACAGTTCGTCGGCCCCTACCAGTCCATCGCCTGGTTCTACGCGGCCAGCACCGGCCAGGTCTCGATCCGCGGCGGCTACAAGGGCCCCTGCGGTGTGGTCGCCAGCGACGAGGCCGGCGGCCTGGACGCCCTCGCGCACGCGGCCCGCACGATCGCGCGCGGCACCGACGCGGTGGTGGCCGGCGCGGCCGAGGCACCACTGGCGCCGTACTCGATGGTCTGCCAGCTCGGGTACCCCGAGCTCAGCCTCGCCGAGGATCCCGACCGGGCCTACCTGCCGTTCTCCGCCGACGCCAACGGCTTCGCCCCCGCCGAGGGCGGTGCGATGCTGCTGCTGGAGGACGAGGAGGCGGCCCGCCGGCGCGGGGCCGCCGTCCGGGCCCGCATCGCCGGGCACGGCGCAACCTTCACCGGCGCCTCCCGCTGGGAGGACTCCCGGGAGGGGCTGGCCGCCGCGATCCGGATCGCGCTCGACCAGGCCCGGATCGCCGCGGAGGAGGTCGACGTGGTCTTCGCCGACGCCCTCGGCGTCCCGGCCGCCGACCGCGCCGAGGCGCTCGCCCTGGCCGACGCCCTCGGCCCGTACGCCGAGCGCGTCCCGGTGACCGCGCCCAAGTCCGGGACCGGGCGGGCCTACTGCGGCGCACCGCTGCTCGACGCGGCGGCCGCCGTGCTCGCCATGGAGGACGGCGTCCTGCCGCCCACCCCCAACGTCACCGAGGTCTGCCACGACCTCGCCCTGGTGACCGGCCGCGCCCGCCCGGCCGAGCTGCGCACCGCGCTGGTGCTCAGCCGCGGGCTGATGGGCTCCAACGCCGCGCTGGTCCTCCGGCGCGACGACCGGGCCTGACCGACAACCCCTGTTTGGCTCACCTAGAAGGGACTTCCCGTGAGCAACACCCTCAGTCACCCCGAACTGGCCGCACTGATCGAGGCCCGGGCCGGCGTCGCGATCGACCCGGTCGAGCTGGAGCGCCCCGGCGCCAGCTTCGACGAGTTCGGCGTGGACTCCCTCGGTCTGCTCGGCGTGGTCGGCGAACTGGAGAACCGGCACGGCGTGAAGGTCACCAACGGTGCGGAGTCGGCCAAGACCCCGGCCGAGTTCCTCGACCTGGTGAACTCCGCGTTCACCTCGAAGGCCGGTGCCTGAGATGCCCGGACACACGGACAACGAGATCGTCATCGCCGCGCCGCTCGACCTGGTCTGGGAGATCACCAACGACCTGGAGAACTGGCCGCAGCTGTTCAGCGAGTACGCCTCCGTCGAGGTGCTGGAGCGGGACGGCGACAGCGTGCGCTTCCGGCTCACCATGCACCCCGACGAGAACGGCCAGGTCTGGAGCTGGGTCTCCGAGCGCACCACCGACCGGGCCTCGCTCGCGGTGCGCGCCCGCCGGGTCGAGCCCGGGCCGTTCGAGTTCATGGACATCCGCTGGGAGTACACGGAGGTCCCGGCCGGCACGAAGATGCGCTGGGTCCAGGACTTCGCGATGAAGCCCACCGCCCCGGTCGACGACGACGGCATGGTCAACCACATCAACCGCAACTCGCGCATCCAGATGCAGCTGATCCGCGAGAAGGTCGAGAAGCAGGCCGGGGAGGTGTGAGCCGGATGCACCGCGCACTGATCGTCGCCCGGATGAAGCCGGACGCGGCCCAGGGCATCGCCGAGGTGTTCGCCGAGTCCGACCGCGGCGAACTGCCGCACCTGATCGGCGTCACCGGCCGCAGCCTCTTCCAGTTCGGCGACGTCTACCTGCACCTGATCGAGGCGGACCGCCCGCCGGGCCCGGCCGTCGCCCAGGTGACCGGCCACCCGGAGTTCCGGGCGGTCAGCGACGCCCTCACCGCCTACGTCCAGGCGTACGACCCGGCCACCTGGCGGGAGCCCAAGGACGCCATGGCGCGCGAGTTCTACCGCTGGGAGCGCAGCGGCCTCAACTGAGCCGCGAACCGCACGGTGCCCCGCAGGCAGGCCTGCGGGGCACCGGCGTGCGCGGGCGCACGCTGCGTGCGGGGCGCGTGGCACGGGGCCGGGCGCCCCGCGGCACGCCCGGGCCGTTCGCCGGGCCCCGTTTCCCGGGACGTTCGCCGGGTCGCTCGTCAGGACGCTCGTGAGGCAGTTCGCCGGCCCCCGTTTCACGGAACGCTCGCCGGGCCGCTCGCCGAGCCGTCCCCCAGGCCGTCCCTCAGGCCGTTTCTCAGGCCGTGCCGAGGACCGCGTCCGGGGTCCGGCCCGCCTGGGCCTGCTCCACGCGCTGGACCAGCATCGCGGCGAGCCGCCGGGTCGCCGCGGGGTCGACCGGGCCGCCCTCGGTGGTCACCGTCGCCACGACCGTGCCGGAGCGCAGCACGACGGTGACGCCGTCCCGGCCGGCCAGCTGGCCCTGGAAGACGCGGCTCTCGCTGCCCAGCGCGGCCAGGTCGACCGTGTGGTACTTGCCGGCGTCGCCGTACGCCGCGTAGGCCTCCGCGAGCCGGTCCTTGGCCGCCGCCTTGCTCGGGAGGGTGTCGATCCCGAAGCGCGCGGTCACCTCACCGGAGGAGAACCGGGCCGTCCCGCTGAGCGGCTTGCCGGTGCACGAGCCGGCGCCGTTGCAGGTGGTGGCGTGGTCGGCGGTGTCCACCCGGCGCTTCTCCTCCTCCCAGCCGGTCATGGCCTTCTGGTCCGGCATCAGCTGGAGCAGGAGCCTGTCGTCGAGGAGCAGCGTGTCGGAGTCCGCCCCGGCGGGCTGCGCGGCGCCGCCGCCGCCGGCCGCACCGCCGCCCTGCGACGGCGTGCCCGGAGCCCCGGGCGCGGGCGTGCCGGGCGTACCGGCCGCCGCACCGGGTGCCGAAGCGGCCGCGGAGGTGGCGGACGCGGCACCGCCGGCCGGGCTCGCCCCGGCGTCCGCGGGCGCCGTCGTGGCTGCGCCGGCGGTCGCCCCCGCCGCCGGGCTCGCGCCGCCCGCCGCCACGTCGTGGGAGGTCTTCGACCCTCCGGAGCCACAGGCCGCCAGCACGCCCAGCAGAACCCCCGTCGCCGCCACCGCCGCAACCTTCCGACCGACCGTGCCCATTCCCGCTCCCTCTGGTGTCAGTGGACCATCAAGATAGACGCGGCCGGCCGGACCCGGTTCCCCGGGGTGCCCTCGGGAGCCGGGTTACCCGTGGGCCCCCGGCGCACCCGGCGGGAGGGCCTCGACGCCGACCACCCGGCTGATCCGGTCCGGTTCGACCAGGACCACCACCCGCCGCTCGCCGGGGATCCGCCACTCGTAGCGCTCCGCCCCGAGGTACACCGCGGCCAGCCGGTCCATGTTCCGGTCCGCCTCCTCCCCCTCGACGAACCGGACCGCCCGCCCCCGGATCTGCACCCGGTCGTACGGGTCGACGGCGTCCGCGTGCGAGAGGCAGACCCGGGGGTCACGCCGCAGGTTGCGCTCCTTGACCCGGCCGACCGAGGTGTTGAACAGCACCAGACCGCCCTGCGTGCCCACCCACATCGGGCTGACGTGCGGTGACCCGTCCGCGTTGACCGTGGCGACGTACCAGACGTGCCCCGCCTCGATCCGCGCCTGTACGTCCTTCGAGATCTCGACCATGCGTCATGCCTGCCCGCGCGCGCCGGGCTCCACGCCGCCGCCCGCCTCCCCCGGGCCCGGCCGGAACCGGATTCACCCGGATCGCCGGGGCACCCGGGTGAACACGCCCGCGAGTCCACCCGAAGGGCCGCACGACCGCCGCCGTCGCTGCCGTCCTCCGGTGGCAGCGGCCGTCACGGTGGTTGACGGTGGATCAGGCGCACCTCCGCGAGTCCCCTTGCCCGACGACGTGTCGGCTGTCGCGGCTCCGCGCCGGAAGGATCATCATCATGCGTTCTGCCCGCACACTGCTCGCCGGAGCCGTCGTGGCCGCTGCCGCCCTCACCGTCGGTGCCCCCGCCGCCTTCGCCGACGGCTCCGACAAGAACCTCACCTGGCAGGAGAAGCAGGACAAGGCCGCCAGCCCCGACGGCCAGAAGACCTGGGACGAGAAGCAGGACAAGGACTCCTCCTCCTCGGGCTCCTCGGGCTACTCGGGCGAGGAGAAGAAGGCCGAGGAGAAGACCCCGCACGGCGGCGTGCACACCGGCGGCGGCGGCCTGGCCCTGTCCGGCGGCGGCCTCGCCTCCGGCGCCGTCCTGCTGCTGGGCGGCCTCGGCGCGGGCGCCATCGCCCTGCGCAAGGGTCGCCGCTCCCCCGGCGCCGCGATCTGACCCGCGGCGCCGGCTCCGGCGCCGCAAGCCATGTCCCGTCGCCTCCCCGCCGTGGGGGGCCGGGTCCCCGGGGGCCCCGGCGCGGGGGGGCGGGGGGTGGCCCCCCGGCCCCCTGGGGGGGGGGGCCGGCCGGGGGGACGGGCCCCGGGGGGGGAGCGCCCGGCCGGGGCCCGGGG
>NZ_JBHJUK010000025.1:39496-79082 GCF_042266225.1 Kitasatospora sp. NPDC056181 | reverse complement strand
ACGCCCCCTCCGGCCGGAGGGGGCGTTCCGCGTACTCGTGTCCGGGCGCGCCCGGGTTTACGGCTCGAACTTGTAGCCGAGGCCGCGAACCGTGACCAGGTAGCGCGGCGCGCCCGGGTCCGGCTCGATCTTCGCCCGCAGGCGCTTCACGTGGACGTCCAGCGTCTTGGTGTCACCGACGTAGTCCGCACCCCAGACCCGGTCGATCAGCTGCATCCGGGTGAGCACCCGGCCCGCGTTGCGGAGCAGCATCTCCAGCAGGTCGAACTCCTTGAGCGGCAGGTCCACCTTGGCGCCGTCCACCGTGACCACGTGACGGTCGACGTCCATCCGGACCGGGCCGGCCTCCAGTGCACCCGGACCGCCGCCCTCGCCGGGGCCCTCGGTCTCCCCGCGGCGGCGCAGCACCGCGCGGATCCGGGCGACAAGCTCGCGGGTGGAGTACGGCTTGGTGACGTAGTCGTCCGCACCTATCTCCAGACCGACGACCTTGTCGATCTCGCTGTCCTTGGCGGTGACCATGATCACCGGGACGTTGGAGCGCACCCGGAGCTGGCGGCAGACCTCGGTACCGGGCAGGCCCGGCAGCATCAGGTCGAGCAGGACGAGGTCGGCGCCGTTCCGCTCGAACTGCTCGAGCGCGTCGGGGCCGGTGGCGGCGATGGCCACCTCGAAGCCCTCCTTGCGGAGCATGTACGAGAGGGCGTCGCTGAACGACTCCTCGTCCTCGACCACCAGTACTCGGGTCACGATCAGGCCTCCGGGGAAAGCTGGGGGGTTGTTTCTGACAGGGGTTGCGCGGACTCCCCGTCGGGGAGCGTGTGGTCCGTGGGGGCCTGCCCGGCGGGCAGGCGCAGAGTGAAGGTGGAGCCCTGGCCCTCGACGCTCCACACCGAGACGGTGCCGCCGTGCGAGGCGGCCACGTGCTTGACGATGGAGAGGCCGAGGCCGGTGCCTCCGGTCTGGCGGGAGCGGGCCGGGTCGACGCGGTAGAAGCGTTCGAACACCCGCTCGCGGTCCTTCTCGGAGATGCCGATGCCCTGGTCGGTGACCGAGATCTCGATCAGCTCGCCGTCCGCCTCGCCGAGGGCGGCCGCGCTGGAGATGCGCCGGGTGGCGATCGCCACGCGGGTGCGCGGCGGGCTGTAGTTGACCGCGTTCTCCACCAGGTTGCCGAGCGCGGCGGCCAGCTGGCCGCGGTTGCCGTGCAGGTAGAGGCCGGCGATGCCGCCGGCCGCGATCAGGATCTGCTTGGCGGCGGCCTGCTGGCGGCATCGGTCGATCGCCTCGGCGATCAGCTCGTCCACCGCGACCGGCTCCGGGTCGACCATCAGCCGGTCGTCCTGGACCCGGGAGAGGTCGATGATCTCCTGGACCAGGCTGGCCAGCCTGGTCGCCTCGATCTGCATCCGGCCCGCGAAGCGCTGGACCGCCTCCGGGTCGTCGGACGCGTCCGCGACCGCCTCGGAGAGCAGCGAGAGCGCGCCGACCGGCGTCTTGAGTTCGTGGCTGACGTTGGCGACGAAGTCGCGGCGGACCGCCTCCACCCGGCGGCGGTCGGTCTGGTCCTCGACCAGCACCAGGACCAGCCGGGAGCCCAGCGGGGCCACCCGGACGGACACCGCGAGGGGCTCCCCCGGGCGGGCCGTGCCCGGACGGGGGACCTCCAGCTCGACCTGGCGGATCTCGCCGTCCCGGCGGGTGGAGCGGGCCAGCGCGAGCATCGGGTCGACGGCGACCGCGCCGCCGCGCACCAGTCCCATGGCGTAAGCCGCCGAGCTGGCCTTGACCACCTCGTCGCCCTCGCCGAGCACGATCGCGCAGGAGCGGAGCACGGAGAGTACGGTGTCGACCCCCGGGGGAAGCGGGGGTTCGTGGGTGGTGGCGCCGAGCGCCTGCTGCCGGTTCCTGCCGTTGGTGCCGCCGTGCCTGCTCCTGGCCTGTTCGCGCTCGCTCCAACGGAAGGCGATGGAGGCCGTGAGGCCGACGCCGAGCCCGGCTATGGCGCAGGCAGCGGCGGCGGCCACGTTCACGTCCATGCGGCCAGCCTAAGCGCACAGCCAGGGCGCTCCCCAAGGGTCGGATCAAGGGATCGGCCACGCGTTGCCGAGAATTCACCTTCACGTAGCTACCGATTCACCGCACGGGTCGTGCGTGGTCGCCCGGACGGCCGAAAGTTGGCCACGCAGCCCGTGTGGGAGGGGTGGCGGACCGAACAGCCGTCCGCCGGCCCCGGTGCGCGCGTACCATTCGCGCCACCAGCAGCGGTCGCCCGAACGCCGTACCGGCGGTCGTACGGGACGACCGGTCGGCACCGCCACCGACACAGCTACTGAGGAGAGAGCATGCGCGACGCGTACCACGAGGAACTCGACTCGATCGGCGACAGCCTGGTCGAGATGGCCCGCCTGGCCGGCTCGGCCCTGGGCCGGGCCACCACCGCGCTCCTCGACGCGGACCTGGCGCTGGCGGAGAGCGTGATCGCCGCCGACGGGAAGATCAACGACCTGCACCACGAGCTGGAGAACCGGGCGATCGACCTGCTCGCCCGCCAGCAGCCGGTCGCCACCGACCTGCGCATCGTCGTCACCTCGCTGCGGATGAGCGCCGACCTGGAGCGCTGCGGCGACCTCGCCCGGCACGTGGCCAAGGTCGCGCGGCTGCGCTACCCCGACTCGGCCGTCCCCCGCGACCTGCACGCGACCGTCCTGGAGATGGGCCAGCTCGCCCAGCGACTGGTGGCCAAGGCGGGCCTGGTGATCGCCACCAAGGACGTCGACAAGGCGCTGGAGCTGGAGCAGGACGACGACGCGATCGACGCGCTGCACCGCGACCTGTTCGCGCACCTGATCGACGACCGCTGGCACCACGGCATCGAGACGGCCGTGGACGTCACCCTGGTCG
Organism: Kitasatospora sp. NPDC056181; assembly: GCF_042266225.1. NCBI lineage: Bacteria > Bacillati > Actinomycetota > Actinomycetes > Kitasatosporales > Streptomycetaceae > Kitasatospora > Kitasatospora sp. NPDC056181. The sequence goes on along the minus strand of NZ_JBHJUK010000025.1, from coordinate 76,178 downwards.
GCCGCTACTACGAGCGCTTCGCCGACCACGCGGTCTCGGTGGCCAAGCGCGTCGTGTACCTGGTGACCGGCGAGCACGTGAACGAGTTCGTCGCGGCCACCGAGGCCGCGGAGGCCGCCGGGGCGTGACCGGCGGCGGGTGGCCGGCTGCAGGTGGCCGGCGGGGCCACCCGGTCGGCCCGGCCGGTCGGCCCGGCCCGGCCGGTGCTCACCCCCTGGGGTGAGTAAACCTCGGGCAGGAGTGGTGAGGGCGCACGGCTTCCCGGGCGCCCCACCACTGCGCGCCCGTTGACGCTCCCTCCGATCGGCGGTTTCACTCGATGCCGTGGGCACCGAAGTGTGCCCGTCAAAAGGAGGGTCCAGCGCGATGAAGGCAAACCCGACTCGACCGGCACCGGCACGCGACACCGTCGAGCCGCCCGCCCCGAAGCTGCTGCCCGTCCTCGCGGCCGGCTGCGGCTGTGGTCCGGGCTGCGGCTGCGGCTGCCAGTCCGGCTCCCCCTGCCAGTGCGGCGGGGTCAGCGGCGGCTGCTGCGGCCACTGAGGCCCGCACGGCGGAGCTCCGGGGTGCACGGCCGCCGTGGGAGACGGTCGTGCACCCCGGTTGTGCACCCCGGTCGGACTCCGGCCCGGGCTGCCGGACTGCCGGGTCCGTCAGTGTCCGGTCAGTCGGTGTCCGGTCGGCCGGCCTCCGGTCAGAAGCGGACGTCGGTGCACGAGTAGAAGGCGTTGCCGGTGTCGGCGATCTCCCAGACCGCGACGACCACCTGGTGGCCGGTGCGGCCTCCGGGCAGGGTCGTGCTGTGGCTGACCGTGCTCGGCACCTGCGCGCCGTTGTACGGGACGGTCAGGAACGGCGTCAGCTCCAGGCTCGCCCGGGTGACCCTCTGGGTCGCGTCGTAGCCGGGCTTGGTCAGGTAGTACTTGAAGTTCGTGGTGGCGTGCCGGGCGGTGAACTTCCAGGTGAAGGTGAGCTGCTGCCCCGCCGTCACCTTGGTGGTCGGCCAGCCGCCGCCGCGCGGGTCGTCCAGCTCGGCGAACCGGCTGTTGCCGCCCGCGCAGATGGTGCCGTCGGCCGGCCCCCGGGACGGGAAGCCCTTCGGCCCCTCGACGCTCTGCGGCTCCCATTCGATCTCACCGCAACCGGTGACCGTCCCCGCCCCGCAGAGCGCGGCCCGGCTGGGCGGGGTCGTGATGTAGCCGTGCGACTGCGCCGGCAGGACGAGCGTGAGCGGTACCGCGAGCGCGGCCACCGCCGCTCCGACGAGATGACGTGTGCGCATGGTGCTCCTCCGTGGGGGTGGATGGAGAGTGCGCCGGGCACGGACGTGCGCACGTGGGGGTGCGGCGGCCGGGCGATCCGGGGAGATCGCCGGCATGTCTGCGCCAGGTAGGTGCTCACACCGTAGGAGCCCGCCACGGCGGCCGTCAATGGTCTGAACCACTTGACGGATCGCCCATGCGACCGCGAACGGCCTTTCCACAAGCCCGAGTTGAGCGACCGAACGACGACGACCCCACTCCCGCCCATCGCGGAAAGTGGGGCCGTAGTGCCTTCGGGCTTACTTCTTGCCCTGGTTCTTGACCGCCTCGATGGCGGCGGCGGCGGCCTCCGCGTCGAGGTAGCGGCCGCCCTTGGCGACCGGCTTGAAGTCGGCGTCCAGCTCGTAGACCAGGGGGATGCCGGTCGGGATGTTCAGGCCGGCGATCTCCTCGTCGGAGATGCCGTCGAGGTGCTTGACCAGCGCGCGCAGGCTGTTGCCGTGGGCGGTGACCAGGACGGTCTTGCCGGCGGCGAGGTCCGGGACGATCGCGTCGTACCAGTACGGGAGCATCCGGTCGACGACGTCCTTCAGGCACTCGGTGCGCGGACGCAGCTCGCTCGGGATGTCCGCGTAGCGGGCGTCACCGGCCTGCGAGTACTCGGCGTCGTCGGCCAGCACCGGCGGCGGGGTGTCGTACGAGCGGCGCCAGAGCTGGAACTGCTCCTCGCCGAACTCGGCCAGGGTCTGAGCCTTGTCCTTGCCCTGGAGGGCGCCGTAGTGGCGCTCGTTCAGGCGCCAGCTGCGGCTGACCGGGATCCAGTGGCGGTCGGCCTTGTCCAGGGCGATCTGCGAGGTGCGGATCGCGCGGCGCAGCAGCGAGGTGTGCACCACGTCGGGGAAAAGGCCCTCGGCGGCGAGGAGCTCGCCACCACGTGCGGCCTCCTTCTCGCCCTTCTCGTTGAGGTCGACGTCGACCCAACCGGTGAACAGGTTCTTCTGGTTCCACTGGCTCTCGCCGTGGCGGAGGAGGATGAGTCGGTACGTCGTGTCAGCCATGGCCCCCAGCTTAATGGAGCCCGAAAAACCCCCTGGTCCGGACCTCGCCTTCAGAGTAATGTGCGCTCTGCACTTGTGACACTTACCTGACCGCTGTCCGGGCCGGCCGGCACCGCCCAGCGGGACACCTGCCGACCGGGAGCCCCCACATGCCCGATTTGCCCGTCTCAGCCCGAGTCCGCAGAGCCGCGAGCGAGACGATGGGCGGGTTGCCCCGGCAGTTCTGGTGGCTCTGGACGAGCACCCTGATCAACAAGCTCGGCGGGTTCGTCGTCACCTTCCTGGCGCTCTACCTGACGACCGACCGCGGCTACTCCGCATCGTACGCGGGCCTGGTCGCCTCGCTGTTCGGCCTCGGCTCGGCGATCGCGTCCGTCGGCGCCGGGGTGCTGACCGACCGGATCGGGCGGCGGCCGACGCTGGTCGCCGCACAGCTCGGCACCGCGCTGTTCACGGCGGTTCTCGGCTTCACCGACGGGCAGGTGGCGATCGCCGTCGTCGCCTTCCTGGTCGGCCTCTGCAACAACGCGACGCGGCCCGCCACCTCGGCGATCATCGCGGACATCGTGCCCGCCGAGGACCGGGTCCGCGCCTACTCGCTGAACTACTGGGCGATCAACATCGGCTTCGGCCTCTCGGCGGCCGCGGCCGGCCTGATCGCCACCCAGGGCTACCTCACGCTCTTCCTGCTGGACGCGCTCTCCACGCTGGTCTGCGCGCTGGTGATCTTCGTCCGGATCCCCGAGACCAAACCGGACGCCCCGGCCGCGCAGGCGGGCGAGCCCGCGATCGGCCTCGGCACGGTCTTCCGGGACGCGCGCTTCATGGCGGTGGTCACGCTCAACCTGCTGCTCGCGCTGGTCGCCCAGCAGGGCAGCACCACGCTCGCCGTGGACATGGGCCGGGCCGGCATCACCTCCACCGAGTACGGGCTGGTGATCGGCCTCAACGGCCTGCTGATCGTCCTGCTGCAGATCCCGCTCACCCGGTGGATGGAGGGTCGTAACCGGACCGGCCTGCTGGTCGCCAGCGCGCTGTTCATCGGCTGGGGCTTCGGGCTGACCGCGCTCGCCGGGTCGTCCGCGTGGTTCTACGCCTTCACCGTGGCGGTCTGGACGATCGGCGAGATCCTGAACGCGCCGACCATGATGGGCCTGGTCTCGGAGCTGTCGCCGACCCACGCCCGCGGCCGCTACCAGGGCGTGTACTCGCTCTCCTGGTCACTCGCCTCGTTCCTCGGGCCGGCGGTCGGCGGGGTGCTGCTGGAGCGGGCCGGCAGCGGCGTCATGTGGGGCGCCTGCGCGGCCTGCGGCACGGTCGCGGCGGCCGGGTACGTAGTGCTCGGACGGCGGCCGGGCGCGGCTACCGCGGGTGTGGCCGGAGCCGCGGCCCGCACCGGGAACGGGACCGGGAACGGGACCGGGAACGGGACCGGGACGGGGACCGGGAACGGGACCGGGAACGGGACCGGGACGGGGACCGGGAACGGGAACGCGCCGGTGGCCCTCGGGAAGACGGACGCCGAGGTCGAGCCGGCCCCGACGGGGTCCTGAACCGGGACCGCTCGACGGGGCCGCTGGACGGGATCGTTCGACGCGGGCCGTTCGACGCGGGTTGTCCGGCGGGGGCTTTCCCGCCGGGGGGCTGTTCGGCGGAGCTATTCGGCGGGGGCCTCGGGCTTGTCGGCCGGGCCCGCGAGGTGGGCGAAGGCGGCCAGGTTGCGGGTGGACTCCCCGCGCTTGGTCCGCCACTCCCACTCGCGCCGGATCGCGGAGGCGAAGCCCAGCTCCAGCAGGGTGTTGAACGGCTCGTCGGCGTTGTCCAGCACCGTCCCGAGCAGCCGGTCGACGGCGTCCGGGGTGAGCGCCTCCAGCGGCAGCCGGCCCGACAGGTAGACGTCGCCGAGCGCGTCGATCGCGTAGGCGACGCCGTACAGCCGGGTGTTGCGCTCCAGCAGCCACCGGTAGACGGCCTCGTGGTTCTCGTCCGGGCGGCGGATCACGAAGGCGTTCACCGAGAGGGTGTGGTCGCCGGCCCGGAGCGCGCAGGTGGTGCTCAGCTTCCGGGTGCCCGGGAGGGTCGCCACCAGCGTGTACGGGTGGGCGGCGGCGGGCTCCCAGGCCACCCCGGCGTCGTCCAGGGCGGCGCGCAGGAGGGTCAGGGCCTCGTCCTTGGTGCGGATTGCCATGGGAGTGACGTTACTCGGCGGTACCCCTGGCGCGCAGCAGCAGCACCCCCGGGGCCGGGGCGCCGTCGACGCCGCGGCCCACCGGCGAGGCCGCGTGCCCGGGCCGGCCCACCGGTGTGCCAGGGCGAAGCCGCACGCCCGGGCGAAGCCACGTACCCGGGCAAGGCCGCGTGCCCGGGCCGGCCCACCGGCGTGCTCAGGCCAGGCGGAGGCGGGAGCCCGCGAGGCGGCCGGCCGGGCGGGACAGGCTGCCGGCGTACACCTCGGCGGTGGTCGCCGCGGCCGTGTCCCAGCCGAAGGCGGCCGCGTGCCGGGCCGCCGCCGCCCCCTGCCGGGCGAGCAGGCCCGGCTCGGTGACGTACGGCTCCAGCGCGTGGGCCCAGGCCTGCGGGTCGTGGCCGCGGACCAGGGTGCCGGTCTCGCCGTCCCGGACCGCAACCGGCAGGCCGCCGACCGCGGCCGCCACGACCGGCGTGCCGCAGGCCTGCGCCTCCAGTGCGACCAGCCCGAAGGACTCGCTGTACGAAGGCATCACCAGCGCCGTCGCCGCGCGGTACCACTCGGCGAGCAGCGCCTGGCCGACCGGCGGGTGGAACCGGACCACGTCGCAGATGCCCAGCTGGGCGGCGAGCTTGTGCAGGCTCTCCGGCTTGGCCAGCCCGGTGCCTGACGGGCCGCCGACCACCGGCACCACCAGCCGCTCGCGCAGCTGCGGCCGCCGCTCCAGCAGCGCCGCGACCGCGCGGAGCAGCACGTCCGGAGCCTTCAGCGGCTGTATCCGGCCGGCGAAGAGCAGCACCGCGGCGTCCTGCGGCAGGCCGAGCCGGGCGCGCGCGGCGGCACGCGCCTCCGGGCCCCCGGGGCGGAAGACGTCCAGGTTGACGCCCGGATGGACGACGGCCAGCTGGTCGGGGCGGGCCGCGTAGTGCAGGGCCAGCTCGGCGGCCTCCTCGGTGGTGTTGGCGATCAGCCGGTCGGCGGCCTCGACCACCTGCGTCTCGCCGATCACGCGCGCGGCCGGTTCGGGGGTGTCCCCCTCGGCCAGCGCGGCGTTCTTCACCTTCGCCATGGTGTGCATGGTGTGCACCAGCGGCACGCCCCAGCGCTGGGCGGCCAGCCAGCCGACCTGGCCGGAGAGCCAGTAGTGCGAGTGGACCAGGTCGTAGTGGCCGGGCCGGTGGCCGGCCTCCGTCCGGAGCACGCCGTGGGTGAAGGCGCAGAGCTGGGCCGGCAGGTCCTCCTTGACCAGCCCCTCGTACGGACCGGCGGTGACGTGCCGGACCAGCACGCCCGGGGCCAGCTCGACGGTGGGCGCGTCGTCCGAGCAGATCGCCCGGGTGAAGACCTCGACCTCGATGTCCAGCGCGGCGAGCCGCTTGGCCAGCTCCACGATGTAGACGTTCATGCCGCCGGCGTCCCCGGTGCCGGGCTGGTGCAGCGGGGAGGTGTGGACGGAGAGCATGGCTATCCGGCGCGGGCGGCGCCGGCCACCCGTGACCAGCGACTGGAGCCGGCCCCGCACGGGCGGGGTCGGCTGGGCACGGCGTACCGAACGGACGGGGTTCTGCATCACCTGGCTGAAGCCTCCTCTGTGCTGCCCGCCTCTGCAGCCCTGCTCTGTCTCCCGCAGCCCTGCCTGCTGCGCGCTGCCTGCTCTGCGGTGTCTGCGCTTCCGCCCACGCCGCACCGCCGCGTCGCGGTGGCGGCGCGCCGGTGAGCTGCCCCGTCCGGGCACACATCACCACCAGTGTGCCAACCACGAGGTCACCGACGGGCATTCCCGTCCCGGCACATGAGATGGCGCACGACGGCAGGCGGGCGGCGTCGCCCGACCGCGGGCACGCCGGAGCGGGGCGGGGCGCGGTGCGACGTGACGGGGCGCGACACGGCAGGGCGGGGGCCCGCGGGGCGCGGGGGCGGCGCACGGGCTCGCCCGGGACGGGCGGAAGGGGGCCCGGGGGCGGCCGCGTACGCTTCTGGGCATGGCCGCCTCCTTCGACTCCGTGACCACGCCTGCCCGCGGGCGGGCGGGACGGCCGGTGGGGACCGTCACCCGCGGGACCACCAACACCAACCGGCTGCGGCGGATGGACCGCTGGATCGCCCACACGCTCGGCCCCGCGCTGCGCTCCGCCGACCGGCCGCCGGTCGCCGTCGACCTCGGGTACGGCGCCGCCCCCTGGACGGCGGTCGAGCTGTCCGGGCGGCTGCGGGAGGTCCGCCCGGATGTCCGGGTGGTGGGGATCGAGATCGAGCCGGAGCGGGTCACCGCGGCGCTGCCGTACGCCGTGCCGCCGCTGCTCACCTTCCGGCGCGGCGGCTTCGAGGTGCCGCTGGACGGCGGTGCGCCCGCCCAGCTGATCCGGGCCGCCAACGTGCTGCGGCAGTACGAGGAGTCGGCAGTGGCCGGCGTCTGGGAGCGGCTCTGCTCCCGGCTGGCGCCGGACGGGCTGCTGGTCGAGGGGACCTGCGACGAGATCGGACGCCGGCACGTCTGGGTCGCGCTCGGGCCGGAGGGCCCGCGGACCGTGACCTTCGCGGCCCGGCTCGGCGGGCTCGGGCAGCCGTCCGACCTGGCCGAGCGGCTTCCCAAGGCGCTGATCCACCACAACATGCCGGGCCGGCCGGTGCACGCCTTCCTCGCCGACTTCGACCGCGCCTGGGCGGCGGCGGCGCCCTACGGGGCCTTCGGGGCCCGGCAGCGCTGGGTGGCCGCCTGCACGGCGCTGGCGGGCAACTGGCCGCTGGTGGACGCGCGCGGGCGGTGGCGGCAGGGCGAGGTCACCGTTCCCTGGACGGCGCTCGCCCCGTAGTCACCCGGCGGCCGCCGTCCTGTCTGCCGTCCTACCTGCCACCTTGCCGTGCCGGGTGCCCTGTCGCGCCTTCCCCTGCCGCGCCATCCCCTGCCGGCCGCCCTCCCCCTGCCCTGCCGAAACAGTGCTGCCGCGCTGCTGAGCGAGCCCGGGGATTCACTCGAACGAGTTATCGAATATCTCTGGCGTGTTGACGCCCGGTCACGCCACCATGGGGGCACCCGGTGGACACCCCGCTCCAGCCCCTCCTCAGCCCCTCCAGTCCCGCTCAGCCCCTCCGGCCCCGGCCCCGACCCCGGACCCGGACGTCACCAGCCACTACTCCCCCGGCCCCTCCGATTCCATCGCCCGCCACACCTGTTCGAACATCCCGTACGCCTCGACCCCGAACAGCACGAACCGCACCTCCTCCAGCTCACGCGCCACTCCCGGCACCTCGGCCGAGACGGTGCCGAGCGCGATCCTGGCCGCGTCCTCCAGCGGCCACCCGAACACCCCGGCCGACACCGCCGGGAAGGCCACCGTGCGCGCACCCAGCTCCGCCGCCACCCGGAGCGACTCGCGATAGCAGGAGGCCAGCAGCTCCGCCCGCACGTCGTACTCCTCCTCCAGGTAGACCGGCCCCACGGTGTGCACCACCCAGCGGGCCGGCAGCCGCCCGGCCGTGGTCGCCACCGCCTGCCCGGTGGGCAGACCCCGGCCCCAGTGCGAGGCCCTGAGCCTGCGGCACTCCTCCAGAATCTGCGGCCCGCCCCTGCGGTGGATCGCACCGTCCACACCGCCGCCGCCGAGCAGGGAGGAGTTGGCGGCGTTCACCACCGCGTCCACCTGCTGTTCCGTGATGTCACCCTCGATCAGGGTGATCCGTGTCACCACCGTGTCCGTCCTTCCGGGACCGCTCCAACGCCTGCCGGACGGGCCCCTGCTCGTCACCCGTGTTCCGTTCACCACACCGCCGCCGGCGTGGCGCCAGCCACAACGCCGCCCGTCGGCCAGAGAGTTCCCCGGAGATCGCGTTATGGTCGCGAGACGTTCCCCGACGCAGGGTGCCACCAGGCGGGCACTGCGGACGGACGCCGACCGTTACGCACTCGGGGAAAGGGAGGATCAGCCGATGCCCGCAACGGGAGACGGGCGGGCACCTGGTGCCGCCGACCTGCCGGGCACCCTCGACGGTGCCCGTTCCGGCCGTGCCCGCAACCGGTCCGCCGACCAGTCGGCAGGCCCGGCCACGGCGCCTCCCCCGATACCCCACCCCCGGTCGGACGCCGCCGCCGGCGCCTCCCGGCCGTCGCCCGTCACGCTCCAGGCCGGCCTGCTCCGGCTGCTGGTGATCGAGGACGACGCCTCCGACGCCCAGCTGCTCAAGGCGGCGGTGGCCGACAGCGGTGCCCCGATCGAGATCCACTGGGCCCGCGGGCTGGACCAGGCCGCCGAGCTGCTGGCCCCGGCCTCGCCCCGGCGCGGCCGGACCCGCGGCACCGACTTCAGCTGCGTCCTGCTCGACCTCGCGGCCCCCGCCGACCTGCCGCACCCCTCGGACGCCTCGGACGGCCTGGAGGGCCTGCACGAGCTGCTCCGCCGGGCCCCGCACACCGCCGTCGTGGTGCTCACCGACGCCGCCGGCGCCGAGCTGGGCGCCGCCGCGGTGGCCGCCGGTGCGCAGGACTTCCTGATCAAGAACGAGACGGACGGCCCGCTGCTCGCCCGCGCCCTGCGGTACGCCGTCGAGCGCAAGCGCGCCGACGAGTCCCAGCGCCGGCTGGTCGAGGCCGAGCTGCGCGGCCAGGAGAACGCCCGGCTCCAGCGCCACCTGCTGCCCACCCCGCTGCTGGACGGCGCCGGGCTCTCGTTCACCCGGCGCTACCGCCCCGGCCGCCGCCGCGCCCTGCTCGGCGGCGACTTCTACGACGCGGTGCGCACCGACGACGGCACCGTCCACGTCGTGATCGGCGACGTCTGCGGCCACGGCCCGGACGAGGCCGCCCTCGGCGTGGCGCTCCGTATAGCTTGGCGCACCCTCGTCTTCGCCGGCCTCACCGGCGAGGCCCTGCTGACCACCCTTCAGCACGTCCTGGAGCACGAGCGGCGCAGCGACGAGATCTTCGCGACGCTCTGCATGCTCGTGATCGAGCCCGGGGACGCCGCCGGCCGGCTCGACTCGCTCGGCGCCGTCGAACACGCCCGGCTCTACCTCGCCGGCCACCCCTCGCCGCTGCTGCTCGGTACCGGCCACAGGCCGGTGATGCTGCCCTCCGACCTCGCCGGCCCCGCGCTCGGCCTGCTGCCCTGCGACGACGGCCAGGCCGTCTGGCCGTCGCACCGCGTCGAGCTCCCGGCCGGCTGGCGGCTGCTGCTCTACACCGACGGCCTGATCGAGGGCCGGGTCGGGGCCGGGTCGCGCCGCCTCGGCCAGGACGGGCTGGCGGACCTCATCGGCGACCACCAGTCCGCCGGGCTGACCAGGGGCCGCCTGGTGGACAGCGCGATCGCCGAGGTCGAGGAGCTGAACGGCGGTGCGCTGACGGACGACGTCGCCGTACTGCTGCTGGAGCGCAACCCGGTGCAGCTCATCCTGGGCTGAGCACGGTCGCGACGAACGGAGCGAACTCCGGCTCGACGGACCGAGCAGGCCCCGGCGCGACGAACGGAGCGAACTCCGGCTCGACGAACGCGGAGAGCCCCGGCGCGGAAATCCATCCGCCGCCGGGGCTCTCTCCGATCCACCCACGTCCTGCTCGTCGACTACCAGGGGCCGTACGGGCCCATGTTGCGCCGGTCGTCCCGGTCGCCTCCCCGGCCGGTCAGCTCCCGGATCGCCGGGCGCACGTCGACCATGTAGACGATCGCCGCGACGAGGCCCCCCAGGGTGAGGAAGCTGGTCAGGAACTTCGCCCCGAACAGCAGGTCCAGCCCGAACGCGACCCCCAGGACCGCCACCCAGAAGCCCTTGGTCTTCTTGTCCGCCGCCCGGTACGCGTCCTCCGGGCGGGCGGCCGCGTCGACCAGGGCGAACAGCTTGAAGCCCAGGATGGCGACGGCCAGCCACCAGAACGGGTTCAGATAGTCCAGGACCAGGATCTGAGCCACTCCGCCCATCGCGCTCTCCTCTTGCGTCTCGGCTCCGGCGTCCCGCCCGCACGCCCATCGTGGCACGGCGACCGGCCCGCCACGGTGTCAACGTCCCGGGGTCACCAGATGTGCCCCGGACGGCCCGGGCTCAACCGGGCCACGGCCGTTCCCTGCGCCCCGCGGGCCACCCACCGGCCACCCGTCCGGGACCACCCGGCCGGGCTACTCGGGGCTCTTGCGGGCCCGGGGGGACTTCTTGGCGGCGGGCTCACCGGCCGGCTCGTCGTCCTCGACCAGCTCGGCGTCGACCGGCTCGGGCTCGGTCTCCAGCGGCTTCACGGCGGCGGACTCGGCCGTCACCGGCGCGGCCTCGTCGGGGCGGCCACGGTCGACGACGCCCTTGCCGCGCTCGGCCAGCTCGTCGTACGCCTCCTTGGCCTTCACCGCCAGCTCGACGGCGCGGCCGACCTGCTGGAGCGCGAAGCTCTGCGCCTTGTCCTGGAGCAGCTTGAGGTCGGCGGGCAGCGTGGTCACCGTGTCCGCGACCTTCGCCTGCGCCTCCACCAGCCGGCTCTGCGCCTCCTGGAGCCTGGCGGTGGCCTTCTCCTGCGTGCCCTTGCGGTCCGAGGCCAGCGCCTCGACCCTGCCCGGGACCTCCCGCAGCTTCTCGTAGGCGAGGTCCCCGGCGCCGGCGAGGGCGTAGAGCGGGGTCGGGTCGCTCAGGGTCTTCTTGATCTCGTCCGTGATCGGCATGGCCGGTCCTCCCGTGGTCTAGGTTGCCGGGACGGCGGTCGTCAGACCGTCGGCCTCGGGGTCGTCGGGCACCGCGTCCGTGTCCTGGCGCGCGGCGTTCTCCTTGAGGAAGGCGTCGTAGACCGCGAGCAGCGCCTGCTTCTGCTGCTCGTTGATCAGCGGATCGGCCAGGATCGAGGCCCGCAGCTCCAGGCCCTCGCCCCGCCGTTCCTCCAGGATCCCGGCCTGGACGTACAGCGTTTCCGCCGAGATCCGCAGCGCCTTGGCGATCTGCTGGAGGATCTCCGCGCTCGGCTTCCGCAACCCTCGCTCGATCTGGCTGAGGTACGGGTTGGACACGCCGGCGGCCTCGGCCAGCTGCCGCAACGAGTACTGCGCGTTCCGCCGCTGCTCGCGGATGTACTCGCCCAGCGAGCCGACGTTCAATGAGGCCATGCGACCAGGCTGCACCACCGTGCTTGCAAATGCAAGCACGGTGCTAACAGCAGCAAACGGTGCAGGTCGCGTTCCGGGCCGGGCCGAGGCGGGGCGGGGCGGGCCCGAGCAGGACGGGGAGGCGGAGACGGACGGGGAGGCGGAGACGGACGGGTGGCCGCTGCTCGACGCGGTGGCGCGCGGGGGTCAGGCGGTCGCGGCCTCGACGATCCGGGGCCAGAGCGGGGCGAGCAGGGCGGGGAGGTCTGCGGCGGAGGCCGGCCGACCGGCGGCGACGTCGGCGACGACGTCCAAGGCCAGGCGGGTGGTGAGCGGGTCCGCGGCCAGGGCGGTGCGGACGGTGCGGTGGCCGGGGCCGCCGGCCCGGACGGCGTCGGCGAGGAAGAGCAGATTGGCGGCCACACCCGCCCATCGTGGTCCGGACGGGCGGGAGAGACCTGAGGAGCCGGACCGGCCGGGCGCGGGGACCGGGGCGTCGGAGTGGCCCGAGGCGACGGCCCACGGGTCCGGCGCGAGGTGGCGGACGGCGCCCACGCCGGTGAAGGCCGCCGCCGCGGCGCACATCCCGCACGGCTCGTGGCTGCTCCACAGGGTGTGCGCGGCGAGGTCCCACCCGGTGCGCGCGACGGCCAGCGCGTTCAGTTCGGCATGGGCGAGCGGGGTGCCCTGGAGGGGCTCCGCGCCGCCCGGCGGGTCGTACGCGCGGTTGCGGCCCTCGGCGACGACCGTGCCGTCGGCCCCGGTGAGCACCGCGCCCACCGGGAGTCCGCCGTCGAGCCAGGAGCGGTGGGCCAGTTCCAGGCACCGGCGGGCAGCGGGCACGAGCGCCGCCCAGGCCGTCTCGAAGCTGTCGGTGGTCCCCATCCGGCCGAGGCTAGTGGGGCCGGCCCCGGCCGGGGACTGTGCGATCGGACGGAACGCCGCCCGGGCGGGCGGCGGTCGGACGTTCAGGCGAGCTCGGGGACCCGGATCGGCATCAGGATCGAGAACGTTCCGTCGCGCCCGGCCGTGCGAATGGCCAACGGGGCGATCGGACCGCCGATTTCGAGGACGAGCTGCTCGGGGCCGCCGGCCTGGAGGGCGTCGAGGAGGAAGTCGCGGTTGACCGCCACCCGGACGTCGCCTGCGGCCGGCTCCGTGCCGTCGGCGGCGACGGTGAGCCGCCCGTCCCCGTCGAGGGCGAGCACGGTGACCTCACAGGCGGCGCCGTGCGGACCGGACGGCAGGCTGCGGGTGTCGCCGGACTCGACGGCTCCGCGCAGCTCGGCGGCGGGCAGGCCGACCCGGTGGACGGGGTCGAGCCGGACCAGCGAGCGGTAGTCGGGGTAGTCGTGGTCGAGGGTGGCGCCCTCGATCCGGTGGCCGCCGGTCGAGACCCCGAACCGCCCGCCGCCCAGGGTCAGTTCCGCCTCCTCGGCGCCCGAGCCGAGGAGGGCACGGACGGCGTCCACCAGGGCGGTCGGCACGATCGCGGCGGCCGAGGAGCCCGGCACCGGCGGAGAAGCCGGCGACGCCGGCGGGGTCGTCGACGGCACCGGCAGTTCGGCCAGCGCCATCCGGTACCGGTCGGTGGCGACCAGTCGCAGCAGCCCGCCGTCCAGGTCGAACAACACGCCCGACAGCATGGGCACTTCGGGGTCGCTTCCGACCGCGAAGCGGACCGCGGCCAGGGCGGCGGCCAGCTCGTGGGCAGGGACGGTGAAGCCGTACGTAGCGGGGGCGGTGGTCACGGGATTCTCCCTCTGGTCGATCAAGGCACGGATCAGGGAGAGCTCCCGGCGGGCGTCGGCGAGGCCGTCCTCCAGCCGCCGCAAGTGCGCGTCGAGCACCCGGTGGGCGGTGCCGTCGCCGGGGGCGGCGCCGAGCACCTCCCGGATGCCGGCCAGCGGAAGGCCCACCCGCCGCAACCGGCAGAGCAGCCGCGCGTCGGCCAGCTGGCCGGGCGCGTACCAGCGGTAGCCGGTCTGCGGGTCGACCCAGGCGGGAGTGAGGACGTCGGCGCCGTCGTAGAAGCGCAGCGCGCTGACGCCGAGGCCGCTGTCGCGGGCCAGTTCGCCGATGCTGCGCAGGTCGCTCTCCATGCCTGGGACTCTGGGGCCTCGACCAGGTCGAGGGTCAAGCCGCACGGCCGGACCGGTGTCGACCGTACCGGGCCCCGGAATCCGACCGACGGAGACCGGGCGGCGCAGACCCCCGACGAGGACCACCCGACGAGGGCCGACCGGCGAGGGCCACCCCGCGAAGACCCGCCCGCGGAAACTCGCCGCACATCATGGTTGAACTTTGAACGAAACCGCCCTACAGTGGAGCCAACAAGTTGAAGCCTAAACAACTGGCTTCGAACCCGAGGAGGAGCCATGGGCCTTTTCAACCGCACCAAGACCGCTGCCACCACCACCGTCGAGACCCCCGCCGGCCCGGACCTGGGTCACCTCACCGGCGACTGGGCCATCGACACCACCCACAGCGAGGTCGGCTTCTCGGTCCGCCACGCCATGGTGACCAACGTCAAGGGCCGCTTCACCGAGTACGACGGCAAGCTGCACCTGGACGGCGCCACTCCGGGCAACTCCAGCGCCGAGCTGGTGATCAAGGTCGCGAGCATCGACACCAACCAGGCCCAGCGCGACGAGCACCTCCGTACCGGCGACTTCTTCGCCGCCGACACCTACCCGGAGATCCGCTTCCGCAGCATCTCCGCCGAGCGCCTGCGCGGCGACTCGTACCGGATGCACGGCGAGCTCACGATCAAGGGCACCACCCGCCCGATCGCGCTGGACCTCGACTACACCGGCAGCGCCACCGACGCGTACGGCGCGGAGCGGGTCGGGTTCGAGGGTTCGGCCGTGCTGGACCGCACCGACTGGGGCCTCACCTACAACGCCGCGCTGGAGACCGGCGGCGTGCTGATCGGCGAGAAGGTCAAGCTCAGCTTCGACATCTCCGCCGTCAAGGCGGCCTGAACCGGCCGACCACGGCCGCTGTACCGCCCTGCACCCCGGCGGTCGCCGCGGTGACCGCCCCGCACACGCCCCACCCCTGCCGACCCCCGAGCGGCAGGGGTGGGGACATCTCCGGGCACAACAACCGCCGCCGGCCGCCGAATTCCGCGGCCGACGGTATTCGACCGCCCAAGACCGGACGGTCCGGGACCGGCCATGCCGTCGAACCCCCGTGCCTGACCGGCCACGCCGTCGGATCCCTGCCGAGCGGGCACGCCATGCCGAGCCGGGGCCCGCCGCACCCGAGCCGGGCCCGCCGCACCCACCGAACCCGCCGCACCGGGCCAGGACCCGCCCCGCCGCGCCGGACTACGTCCGCGACCGCGCCGCGACCGCCTCCAGCAGCGCCACGTCGGCCGCCGGCAGCCAGCTGCCCGCCGGGCGCCGCAACCACCCCTCCCGTCCGCCGAGTTCGCCGGCCACCGTCCGCAGGGCGGTCAGCCCGGGGTGCCGCAGGCCCGGGCGGTGCACGAGGCTGACCAGGCTGAGCGGCACCGGGTCCACCAGCGGCACGTTCACCACGCCCGGGAGCAGCGGCCCGCTGGTGGTGGTCAGCATCGGGTCGCCGTGTCGGGTGAGGTAGCGGGCGGTCTCGTCCACCCCGACCGGCGGGACGTACGGCGCGGCCGCCGTCAGCCCGTGCTCGCGCAGCAGCCGGATGCCGAGGTCGGCCCATTCGGTGGTGGCCGGGTTGCCGGCGCAGATGTCCACGGGGTGCCCGGCCAGCTCCGCGAGGCGCAGCACCGGTCGGCCGGCCAGCGGATGGGCGGCCGCCATCATCACCGAGACCCGCTCCAGTCGCACCGGCGTCTGGGCGAGTTGGCCCCGCACCCGGGCGTCCAGGCCCGCGAAGCGGCCGAGCGACGCGTCGAGCCGGTGGGCGAGCAGTTCCTCGGCCGCGGCCGCGAGACCGCCGAGGTAGCGGGCCAGGATGTCGCCCTCCGGCCAGGCGGCGCGGGCCGGTCCGAGCAGCCGGTCCGAGGTCAGATCGGGGCCGGTGACGTTGCTGTTGACGTCCAGCAGCAGCGGGCGGTGCTCGGCGGCCGTCACGATCTCGTCGTGCAGTGCCAGGAGTTGCCGCGCCTTGGGCAGCAACCGCAGCCCGGCCCCCGTGAGTTCGACGCTGCGGGTGGTCCGGGTGAAGAGCGCGTCGCCGAGCAGTCTCTCCAGTGCGCGGACGTCCCGGCTGAGCGCCTGCTGCGCGACGTGCAGGCGTTCGGCGGCCCGCCCGAAGTGCAGGGTCTCGGCGGTCGCGACGAAGCCTCGGAGCAGGCGGGGGTGCAGGTCGGAGGGCATGGCGGCAGATTAACAACATCGTGTTGTCAGTACGGCGAAACAGGTGTTGGACCGCTGCCGGGCGGGCGCGTGAGGCTGGGAGCAACCCTCCCCCCTCTGTTTCGGAGTACCGTGCTCGCCTCCTACCGACGGCTCTTCGCCCTGCCCGGCACCGCCGCGTTCACCCTCGCCGGGCTGCTCGCCCGGCTCTCGATGTCGATGACCGGCGTCTCGCTGGTGGTGCTGCTCTCCGAACGGCGTGGCTCGTACGCGCTGGCGGGCACCGTCTCGGCGGCCGGTCTGGCCACCGGGGCGATCGGCATGCCGCTGATCGGCCGCCTGGTCGACCGGTACGGGCAGGCGCGCGTCACCGTCCCGGCCACGCTGTACAACGCCGTGCCGTTCGCCGGCCTGCTGCTCTGCGTCCGCGCCGGCGCACCCGACTGGACCCTCTACGCCTGCTGGGCGGCGTGTGCGGCGGCACCGAACCTGGGCGGCATGGCGCGGGCCCGCTGGGCGCACCTGTACCGGGCCGACCCGGCCGCCCGGCACCTCGCCAACTCCTTCGAACAGGCGCTGGACGAACTCTGCTTCATGGCCGCGCCGGTGCTCGCGATGGTGCTCTGCACCACGGTCGCGCCGGAGGCCGGGATGATCACCGCGGGGGTGATCGGCTCCGCCGGCGCCCTGCTCTTCGCCGCCCAGCGCCGGACCGAACCCCCGCTCGCCGGGCATCCGGCCGGCGCCCGCCAGGGCTCCCCGCTGCGGGTGCCGGGGCTGCGGGTGCTGCTGCTGACCTTCCTCGCCACCGGCGTGGTCTTCGGCTCGATGGAGCTGACCACCGTGGCCTACGCCGACTCGCTCGGCCAGAAGCCGGTGGCGGGCGGGCTGCTGGGTCTGGTCGCGGGCGGGTCCTGCGTGGCCGGGCTGGTCTTCGGCCTGCTGCGGCCCCGGCGGGCGCCGGGGGTCCGCTTCCTGCTCGGTGTCTCGGCGATGGCCGTCCTGCTGCTCCTGCCGCTGGCCGCCGGGGTGGGCGGGGCGGGGCTGCCGCTGCTCGGCGCCGCGCTGTTCGCGGCCGGGACGGGCACCGCGCCGACCATGGTCACCGGCATGACACTGATCCAGGAGCTGCTGCCGCAGCGGCAGTTGAACGAGGGCATGGCGGTCGCCGTGTCCGGCATCGTGGTCGGCATCTCGGCCGGCGCGGCCCTTGCCGGGGCGGTCGCCGAGCACGCCGGGCCCGGCGCCGGCTACTGGCTGCCCGCCGGTGCCGCCATGCTCGCCCTGCTGATCGCGCTGGCGGGCCGCCGCCACCTGCGGGTGCCGGGCGCCACCGCCGTGGTGCGCGGAAATTCCGAACAGCCGGTCGGTGCCACGCGCTAGCGTCCGGTCATGGCAACGATCAACTACATCCGCGGCGACGCCACCGCACCGCAGGCGAAGGGCGTCAAGGTGATCGCGCACGTCTGCAACGACCTCGGCGGCTGGGGCAAGGGGTTCGTCCTGGCGGTGTCGCGGCGCTGGCCGGAGCCCGAGGCGGCGTTCCGGCGCTGGCACCGGGAGCGCGCGAAGAACGACTTCGGCCTGGGCGCCGCGCAGTTCGTGCAGGTCGAGCCGTACGTCTGGGTGGCCAACCTGGTCGGGCAGCGCGGCATCCGCACGGGTCGTTCGACGGGCGCGCCGGTGCGGTACGAGGCGATCGACACCGCGCTGACGGCGCTGGCCGACCAGGCGCTCGCGCTCGGCGCCTCCGTCCACATGCCCCGGATCGGCTGCGGGCTGGCGGGCGGGCGCTGGGAGCGGGTCGAGCCGCTGGTGACGGCCCGGCTGGTGGACCGGGGGGTGCCGGTGACGGTCTACGACTTCGACTAGCACCCGCTCGCGGGGGCCCGACCCGACAGCCGACCAGGGGCCGGGGCCCGCCGGTCGGCCGGGGCCCGACAGTCGACCGGGCCTGCCGGCGACTCAGGCCCCTGCCGGCTCCGGGGCGGGTGTGAACGACCAGGTGTACTCGTACTCGGGCAGCACGTACCCGCCCGGGAAGACGCCCTCCTGCTCCGCCGTCCGGCGGCCGCCCTCGCGCTCGTAGAACGCGACGGCCCCGGTGTTGTCGCGCAGCACCTCCAGGTAGAGATCGGCGCCGGGGTGCCGCCGCGCGACGTGCGCCCGTGCCGCGTCCAGCAGTGCACGGCCGATGCCGCCGCCGGTACGGCCGGGCCGGACGTGCAGGTTGTCCAGCAGGACCCGCCCGTCCTGCTGCGGCACCAGGTACGCGAAGCCGACGGCGTCGCCGGCCTGATCGGCGATCAGCAGCTCGGGGGTGTTGGCGGGTTCGCCGTAGTCGGCGGTCAGCCGCAGCGCCCAGAGCTCGCGCCGCTCGGCCGCCATCCCGTCGCCGAGCGCCTGGTCCGGGACGATGCCGACGTAAGCGGTGCGCCAGCTGAGGGCGTGCAGGTCGGCGACGGCTTCGGCGTCGTGCGCGGTGCCGCGGCGGATGGTGGCGTTCATGTGACGAGCCTCCCACACGCCTCGACTTGAACCCGTTCAACCTCACCCCCTAGAGTCACACCCGTGCTTTTGAACGCGTTCGAAATGAACGGGGGCGGAGCGGCGGTACCGGATGCGGAGGGGGCATCCGGTGCCGCCCGCACCGATACCGGCTGGAACTGACCATCCCGACAGGGCCTAGGCTCGGGGCGTGGACGACCTGGCAGCGACGAACGGACCCGACAGCACGGGCGGCACCGGCGGCACGACCGGCACCGGCGGCACCGACAGCCCCACGGATGCGGCCGTTGCGCCGACGGCCCCGGCGGCACCCCCCGCCGAGGTGCACGGCAGCAGCGCCCGGCCGAAGAGCGGCAGGAGCGGGCAGACCCTGACCCTGCTCCCGGAGACGGCCGTGCGGCTGTTCCAGGAACACCGCGGCGAGATGACCACCCTGCGCGCCGTCGCCACCGGGTCCGACGTCCCGGTCGGCAACGCCCACGACCGCTTCTCGCCGGCCGGGAACGTTCACGTACGCAAGGGCACGGCCAGGGGCGCCCTGGCCGTGGCCCGGTAGGGTCGGCCGACGTGGAGAAGTCGAGCAACAGCGACAGCCTCGCGACCGGTACCCCTGCTCCGGCGGAGCTCCCCGGCGGAAGGGCCCAGCCGAAGACGGACAAGAGCGAGGCGACCCGGGCCCTGATCCTGGAAACCGCGATGCGGCTGTTCCAGGAACGCGGCTACGAGAAGACCACCATGCGCGCCATCGCCACCGAGGCGGGCGTTTCGGTGGGAAATGCTTACTATTATTTTTCGGCGAAGGAATTTCTGATCCAGGGATTCTACGACCGAATGACGTACGACCATGCGGCGGACGCCAGGAATCGCATGGCCCATACGCGGGATTTCGCCGAGCGACTGGAAATCGCGCTGACCTCCTGGCTCGACACGGCCGCGCCGTACCACGAGTTCGCCGCGCAGTTCTTCCGCACGGCCGCCGACCCGACCAGCTCCCTGAGCCCGTTCTCCAACGAGTCCCACCCGGCCCGGGCCACCGCCGTGGAGCTGTTCCGCGACGTGCTGCAGGGCTCCGAGCTGGCCCCCAAGCTGGACGCCGAGCTGGTCGAGCTGCTGCCCGACGTGCTCTGGCTGCACCTGATGGTCGTGGTCCTCTACTGGGTCTTCGACCGGACCGAGGACACCGAGCGGACCCGGGAATTCGTCCGCCGGTCCACCCCCATGGCGGCCCGGGTGATCAACCTCTCGCGTTATCGGGTATTCCGGCCGATCGTCCGCGACGCCAAGGGCCTCATTCAGGACTTCATCCTGCCCACCATCGGGAAAACCGCCGTCAAGTAAGGCGCCTGCACCGTGGAGAAAATTCGACGGCCGGGCGCTCCCGAGATCGGGAGCACCCGGCCGTCGAATGCCCGGGTGCTCCGGCACCTCGGGCGGGCCCGGCTGGGCCCGGCTAGAAGTTGTCCGGGGTCCAGGCGGACAGTGGCGTGCGCAGCAGCAGGTCGGCCGCGGCCGCGGCGCCCGGCCGCACCTCGGTGACCAGGCCGGCCGCGGCCAGCCGCGGGACCGTCTCGCCGCCCAGGTAGAGCGAGCCGAGCACCGATTCGCTCAGCGCGAGGTCGGCCTCGTCGGTGGTGCGGGTGCAGCGGCCGGTACCGTCGGCGGCGACCTCGACGGCCCACCGGCCGGCGACGTGGCCGTCGTTGCCCTCGACCTCCAGCACGACCCGGCCGGGCGCACCGTACGTCCGGGCGTTGAAGGCGGCCTCGACGTCGAGCACCCGCAGCCAGGTGAAGTCGGCGTTGTCCACGTACGGGGTGGCGGCGCGCGGGTCCTGGAGCAGCAGCGGCAGCGGGTCGTCCGGGCCGATGTTCTCGATCACGACCTTGCGCACCCAGTCGACCGAGAACAGGAACCGCCACAGCTCGGCGGCGGTGCCCCGGTCCAGGGCGAGAAAGTCGACGACGGTGAGCGTGCAGTTCGGGTAGCTGCCGTCCCAGGTGTCGTCCACCCGGTAGACGGCCAGGCCGGTGACGTTGCCCTCGGCGTCCCGGTGGGCCGCGGCGAAGGGCTCCTTCCAGTCGAAGCCCGGCACGGAGACCGCGCCGGTGTGGCGCTTCCACCACAGCTCGTCGCGGGCGAGCGCGCCGGGCTGGGTGAGCCGCCAGCGGTCGTGCAGCTCGGCGCCCACCTTGCGCAGCTCGTCCATGGTGAGGAAGTCGACCCGCCCGCCGGGCACGGTGGGCAGGCCCTCGCGCAGGCCGCGGGTGCGCTGGAGGTCGACGTTCCAGCCGTGGCCGCGGGTGGCCGGGCCGAAGCCGAAGCGGCCGTAGATGTTGTACTCGGCGGCGATCAGGATGGCGACGGCCGCGCCGCGCTCGCGGGCGGCCGCGAGGTCCCACGTCATCATCCGGCTGAGCAGTCCGCGCCGGCGGTGGGTGGCCGACACGGTGACGGCGGTGATCGCGTCCGCCCGGACGACGGCCCCGCCGGGCACGGTCAGCTCGACGTCGAAGCTCCGGTAGGTGGCGACGAAGCGGCCCTCGGCCACCGCCGCGAGCATCCGCCCGGGCTCCCACTGCTGCCGGCGGTAGTCCGCCGCGCTCTCCACGTGCGGGCGGAGGAAGCCCAGGACGAGCGCCCGGTCCCAGTCCTCGACCTCGTCCTCGGCGATCGGCCGGATCTCGATCCCGCCGACCGTGTCGGTCCACTCCTCGACTCGGCCACTACCGGGATCGCCGGTCCCGCCGTTCGCTTCGTTGCCCATCAGCCCACGGTACGGCGGGCCTCCGAGGACGGCATCCGATTATTCGCCGCTGCTCGCACCGGGCTCACGGGCCGGTGAACGGGCCGGTGCGCGCCGCGGGGTTCCGCCCTGCCGCGGGCCGGTGGTCACGGCCGGGGCGCACCGCCCGGAGCACCGTGCCCGGGGTCGAGCACCCAGTGGTTGACCCGCAGCAGCCGGCCCGCGAAGTCGACCTCCCGCTCGCCGGCCAGCCGGAACCCGAGGGTGCGGCAGATCCCGTTGGACGGCCCGTTGGTGATCGCCGGATGCGCGTGCACCGCGCCCCAGCGGCCGTCCCGGGCCGCCTCGTCGAGCACGGCCCGGACGGCCGCCTTGCCGAGGCCGCGCCCCTGGAACTCCGGCAGCACCATCCAGCCGATCTCGGAGCAGGCCGTGCCGTCCTCCTCCTGCGACCAGAGCGTGACGCACCCGGCCACCTCACCCGGCGCGGCCCCGTCCGGGACGATCATCTTGATCCACGACCGGTCCGCCACGGCGGCCTGGACGTCCCGCCGGACCTTGTCCGCGATGCCCTCCACCGGGAGGGGACCGCCCAGATCGGCCATCATCACCGGGTCGCACCGCATCCTGACGTAGGCGCCGACATCCCCCGGCTCGACGTTGCGCAGCCTCATCCCGGACTCCTTTCAAGGGGCGGTCATCGTACGGCGGGCCTCCGACAGCCCGGCCCTCTCCGACGGCCCGGCCCCCCTCCCACAGCGCGGCCCCCTCCGACAGTCCTGCCCCTCCACCCCTCCGGCAACCCGGGCCGGGGCACGCGTCGGGCGGGCATGATGCGGCCGGCGCGTACGTGGGCGAGCTCCTCGTCCGTGCGGAGGACGGCGCCCCGGCCGGCCTCGCTGTGACCTGCTGGTTCTCGGTCGTCTCACCGCGATGTCACCCAAGATCAGCCTCAGGTCGATGCCATTTCCTCGGCGGAGCGATGAGTCTGCGGCCGACCCACCGGGCACGAGGACTACAGGTGACGCCCGAGACCGACTCACGGAAGGCCGGCGCCATGCGGAAACTGATCTACGGCATGAACCTGACCCTCGACGGCTACATCACCGCGCCCGGCGACGACATCGGCTGGAGCGTGCCGAGCGCCGAGCTGTTCCAGTTCTGGTCCGACCAGTTGCAGGCGACCGACCTGACGCTGTACGGGCGCAAGCTGTGGCAGACGATGAGCTCCTACTGGCCGACCGGCGACCAGCAGCCCGACGCCACCCCGGCGGAGATCGAGTTCGCACGCCGCTGGCGGGACATGTCGAAGGTGGTGTTCTCCTCGACGATCGACGAGGTGGACTGGAACACCCGCCTGGTCACCGGCGACGCGGTCGCCGAGATCGCCCGGCTCAAGGCCGAGGACGGCGGCCCGATGGACATCGGCGGCGCGACGCTCGCCGGGGCGGCCATGCGGGCCGGGCTGATCGACGAGTACGTGCTGGCCACCGCGCCGGTCCTGGTGGGCGGCGGCACGCCGTTCTTCACCGTGCTGGACAGCTGGGTGAACCTGAACCTGGTGGAGACGCGGACGCTTCCCTGCGGCGTGATCCTGACCAGGTACGAGACGAGGCGGTGAGCGCCCGTCCGGGAGTCACGGGCCGTGTGCTCCGCGGGTGACACCCCCTGGGTGACCCGGACCTGGGTGACCCGGACCGCCGCCCGAGCCACCCGGAACGGGTGAAGCCCCTGAACTGCAAGGCTCATGGCAGTGGCAGTGGCAGTGGCATGTCTGCCAGAAGGCCTGCCAACCGCCGTGAGGTTCTGCCAAGGCTTTCGGGACCCTACGGCCGGCCCGGCGCCGTCACGGGCGGGCGTAGAAGTCCGGTGTGCCCATGATCCAGAGGCTGGCCTGCTTGACCGGCATGCCCGCACGCGGGGCCTCGATCATCTGGTCGTCGCCGATGTAGAGGCCGACGTGGTGGATGTCGGCGGCGCGGCCGGTGTCGGTCCAGAAGACGAGGTCGCCGGGGCGGAGCCGGCGGTAGCCGATCGGGGTGCTCTGGGCGTACTGGTCGGCGGCGAAGTGGTTGAGCTGCCGGCCGCCCTGGCGCCAGGCCATCATGGTCAGCCCCGAGCAGTCGTAGCCGCCGGGGCCCTCACCGCCCCAGATGTACGGCAGGCCGATCTTGGAGCGGGCGAAGGCGACGGCGGCGGCCGCGCCCTCCTCCGACCACGGCCTCCCGGCCGGCGACGGGCCGGGCGTGGCTCCCCCGGCGGCCTTCGCGGCCTCCGGCTTGGCGGCCTCCGCCTTCGCCGCTTCCGCCCCGGCGGCCTCGGCCTCGGCGGCCTCGACCCGGGCGGCTTCGGTCGCGACCGCGGCGGCCTCCGCGGCGGCCTTCTCCGCCGCCTCCTGTTCGGCCGCGGCCTTCTCGGCTGCGGCTCGGGCGGCGGCCTCGGCCTCGCGGGCGGCGATCGCCTCCAGCGCCTCGCGCCGCTGCCGCTCCAGCTCGACCGTGGTGTGGCGGGCGGCGGCGAGCTCGGTGAGGAGCTGTTCGCGGCGCCGGCCGGTGGTGACCACCTGGTTCTGCTGGGCGACGAGCCGTGACTCCGCCCGGTCCCGGGCCGCTCCGACCTCGGCCGCGGCCTTCTCCGCCGCCTCGGTCGCGGCGCGCGCGGCGGCCGAGGCCCGGGTCGCGGCGGCGGCGGTGGAGGTGGCCGCGTCGAGGATCTGCCGGGTGCGGTCGCTGGCCACGCCGACCACGGCCGCCTGGTCGGCGGCCTCGCGCGGTCCGCGGGCGCCGATCAGGGCGTTGATGGCGGAGAGTTCGGCGGTGGCGCCCTGGCGGTAGGTTTCGGCGGCCAGCGCGGCGGCGTCCTCGGCCGCCCCGGCCCGGTCGGCCTCGGCGGAGGCGGCCCGGCCGATCGCGGCGGACTCCTCGGCGCGGGCGCGGGTGAGCACGAGCTGGGCGCCGTTGTAGGCCTCCACGGCCTGTTCGGCGACCCGGCCGGTCCGGTCGAGTTCGGCCTTGGCGGCGGTGAGCCCGGCCTCGACGGCGGTGACCGTGGCGGCCCGGCGGTCGGCCTCGGCGCGGGCGCGGTCGACGGCCTCGGTGGAGGGGTACGCCTCGTCGGCCGCCGTGGCGCCCGGGGCCCGGTCCGGGTCGGCGGGGAGGGGCGCGGGCGCGGGGAGCGCCGCGGCGGCGGGGATCAGCCCGAGCAGGGCGGTGAGGGACAACAGGAGGGTCGGCAGCAGCCTGCGCACCACGAGACATCCCTTCTCAAGGTCGCGGACGGGCCGCCGCCGGGTGGCCGGCAGGTCGCACAAACCCGGCAAAGCGCCCCATCACGTGACGAATCGTTTACGCATCGCCATGTTCTCAAGCCGGGCGGCTTTCCCGTTCCAAGCCCGCACGGCCGGCCGGGTGACCCGTCGGATGATCCGACCGGGTCTCAACTCCGGCCGGACGCAAGGGGTATGCGAACTACCGGCGGATCCGGCGGGTGTGCGGCCGCAGGTGGGGGTGGCGGCCGGGCCGCGGCTCCAGGCCGGTCGGGCCCACCGCGTAGGTGCGGCTGCGCCCCGCCCGGACGGTGCGCCGGCGCTGCTGGGCTCCGCGCCGGGTGCCGGGCTCGCGGGCCCCGTGGACGGCGGCGCCCGTGCCGGGTCCGGGCCCCGCGGCGGCGGCCGAGCGGCGGTCGGCCAGCCGGGCGGAGCGCCGGGCCAGCGCGCGGGCCTCGTGCGCGTCGAGGTGGGCGGTGGCCCGGGCGGCCATCCGCTCGGCGACCCGGTGGGCGGCGGGGTGGTTGGCCGGGACCTTGTCCGGGGCGCCGGCGATCAGGTCGAAGAGCCAGGTCCGCGCGATGTCCGCACGCCGGTGCAGACGGCGCTCGCGCCGGATCGCGCGCGCCCGGCGGCGCGGGCGCGTCGCGTAGCGCCAGCGCGCCCACGGGCTGCTGGGCCGGGCCAGCCGGATCGCGCCGATCCAGGAGATACCGGGCACCATGATGCCGAGCAGGCCGGTCCACACCTTGCCCTTGAGCAGGGCCACCATGGAGACCAGCATGTTCACCGAGATCACCGTGACCAGCCCCCACCTGGTCTCCTGGCTGGGCACCACGCCGAGCGGCACGTAGCCGACCAGCAGCAGCGCGGTGAAGAGGATGCCGAAGATGACCGCGTCCACCGACTTGCGGCCCTGCTCGCCCCAGTAGACGTCGTCCAGGTGCAGGATCAGCGCGAACTCGTCCAGCACCAGACCGCAGCCGATGCCGAAGAGCAGCCCGAACACGTCGATCCAGGGGTGTCCGCCGTAGGTCGCGAACACCCCGATGCCGCCGACCAGCAGGAAGCCCAGGCCGAACACCATGTGGTGGATGTGCAGTCCGCCGGGGGTGACGTTGCCGGGCCACCAGCGCACCTGGGCCCTGATCATCCGCACGCTGAACCGGATGAAGACGAAGGAGGTGATGAACCCGACCAGCAGCAGGAACAGCGGTTGTTTGTGCGCGGCGACGATGTGCTCGCGGTAGCCGTCCAGCAGTGTGGTCATGCGTCTTACCTTCGTTCCTGGTCCTGCGTCGTGCGTGCCGCGACATGGCCCGGGCCGCCACCGGCCGGCGGGTGCGGCGTACCGTCCCCGGCCGACACCCCTCCAACGAGCACGGCGTGCGGTCCGGCGACCGCAGCCGGCGCGGGATCCGTCCACCGAGGTCCGTCCACCGAGGTCCGGACGCCGGGGTCCGTACGCCGTGCCGGACGCCGGGGTCCGTACGCCGGGTCCGTACGCCGCGCGCCGGGCCGGCGTCGGTCAGAAGCCGCGGGTGCGCTTGGCCGCCCGGCGCGGCACGACGGGCTGCGGCGGCAGCAGTTCGGCGCCGGCCGGCAGTTTCATGAAGAGCCGGGCGATCTCTCCCCCGAGGTTCACTCCGATCGCCAGCGCCAGGGCGATCGCGGCGGCCCGGGTGATCTGGACGATGCCGGCGGCGGAGTGGCCCTGGGCGAAGGAGAGCATGCCGAGGTAGAGCGCCGAACCCGGCATCAGCGGACCGATCGCCGCGGTCACGTACGGCAGCGCGGAGCCGTACCGGTAGCGGGCCATCAGCTGGCCGAAGAGGCCGACCAGGCCGGCCGCCACGCCGGTGGCGACGATCGGCGAG
This sequence comes from Kitasatospora sp. NPDC056181, assembly GCF_042266225.1. Lineage (NCBI taxonomy): Bacteria > Bacillati > Actinomycetota > Actinomycetes > Kitasatosporales > Streptomycetaceae > Kitasatospora > Kitasatospora sp. NPDC056181. The sequence goes on along the minus strand of NZ_JBHJUK010000025.1, from coordinate 49,927 downwards.
ACCTGCGCGTTGTAGACCAGGACGCCGTAGCTGGACCAGCCGATGCCGCTGTTCAGGGTGACCATGCCGAGCAGGCGGCGGTCGGTCTGCAGCAGCATCGCGAAGGCCAGCGTCAGCACCAGCGCGGCGATCATCTGCACCGGCGGGTAGTTCACCCCGACCAGGCTCTCGTCCGGCCGGAGCTTGGCCTCGAAGCCGACCCCGAGGTAGAGGATCAGCATCACGCCGATGACGATGCCCGCCACCAGGTAGATGACTTCGAGCAGGCGGGCCGCGGCCGTGATGTAGAAGCCGGTCAGGCCGTCCTGGACGGCGGCCACCAGGGCCCGCCCGGGCAGCAGTGCGAACAGCCCACCGGTGATCACCACCGAGCCGTGCAGGTCCCAGTCGTTGAAGGAGAGGATGATGCCGGAGGCCGCCGCGGGCATCGCGGCCAGCACGAACTGGTAGAACTCCGGCAGGCCGCGACGGGCGATCAGCGAGGCCAGCCGGTCGCCGAGGACGGCCGCGATGAAGGCGCTGGCGAAGACCAGCCACCCCTTGTCGTCCATCCGCCCGCCGACCAGGAAGGTCGCCGCGCCGGCCAGCAGCCCGGTGTTCAGCGCGAGCAGCCAGGCCGGGTACGGGTGCCGGTTGCGGCGGATCAGGGCGAGGCGGCGGTACGCGTCGTTGACGCTGACCTTCTCCGCGGTGATGTCGGCGACCAGCTCGTACACCGCGTTCAGCCGGGTGTAGTCGGAGGTGCGGCGGCGCACCACCCGGTCCGCGGTGACCGGCGGCTCGACCAGCGAGGGCTGGTGCGAGATGCCGATCAGGGTGAAGGTGACCTGCGGTTCGCAGCGGTCCAGCCGGTACGCGTGGGCGATGCCGAGCATGGCCGCCTCGACGTCCTCGGCGGCCTCGCCGCTGGCCAGCAGCAGTTCGCCGATCCGCAGCGTCAGGTCGAGGATGCGCGGGACGTTCCGGGCGGCGGAGGGGTGCAGCTCGCGCGCGGTGCGTTCGAAGGCCGGGCGCTCGGTCATCGGCGTGCGCAGCAGGGTGCGCATCCGGTCCGGCCAGGGCGCATCGCCGGGGGCGCCGGGCTGGAGGGTCGGCACGGCGATGCCGGTGGGCGGGGTGTAGCCGGCCGCCTGCCACTCCTCGGGGGTGAGGGTGTCCTCGGCGACCGACCGCCGGCGGTGGACGGGGGCGAGCCGCTCGGACTCCTCCACCGCCGCCGGACCGGACCCGGCCGTCACCGGACCGGATTCCACGTCGGCGGTCCCCGGCTCCGCGTCGACGGGCGCACGCCCGGGTTCGGCGGCGGGCTCCGGGCTCAGCAGTCCCCTGGTCTCCGTGACCGGCGGGACGAGCGGGATCACGGTGGTCGGCTCGACGGCCGGGGCGGGGTGGCCGAGCAGCCCCTCGGTGGGCGGCGCGTCGGAGGGGTGGAGCGGCTGCGACCCCGGCGCCGGACGCGTCTGACGCGCCTGCCGGGCCCCCTTGCCGCCCCTGGCCCGCCTGCCTCCGCCCGGTCGGCCCCGCTTAGGCACTTCCGCTCCTTGCCGCCCCTGGTGGCGCCGGGGTCACCGGGCCGCCGTCCGATCTCGGGTACACCTTGCCTGATCGAACTGCCGGACGCACATGTACGTCGCGGCGGGCGCCGGGGCCCGCGGGTGCCTACCCGGCGCGGTGGTGGGCCGGGGCCGACGTGCCGGCCCGGCGGGCGCGCAGGAGTTCGACCGCCACCGGCACCACCGAGAGCAGCACGATGCCGACCAGGATCGCCTCGATGTTGTCCCGGACGAACGGGATCCGGCCGAGGAAGTAGCCGAGCACGGTGACGCCGGCACCCCAGAGGACGCCGCCGACGACGTTGAAGACGACGAAGGTGCGGTAGTTCATCCTGCTCACCCCGGCGACGATCGGGGTGAAGGTCCGCACGATCGGCACGAAGCGGGCCAGCACGATCGCCTTGGGGCCGTGCCGGTCGAAGAAGGCGGCGGCCTTCTCCACGTTCTCCTGTTTGAACAGCCGGGAGTCGGGGCGCCGGAACAGGCTCGGCCCGACCTTGCGGCCGAAGAGGTAGCCGACCTGGTCCCCGGCCACCGCGGCGGCCACGATCAGCGCGCAGACCAGCCAGAGCGGCTGGTGCAGGTAGGTGCCGCCGGCCAGCAGCAGGCCGGTGGTGAAGAGCAGCGAGTCCCCGGGGAGGAAGAAGCCGATCAGCAGGCCGGACTCGGCGAAGACGATGGCCATGATGCCGATCGGCCCGAACGTGGAGATCAGATGGGTCGGATCGAGCCAGGACGGGCCGAGGGCGAGGCTGGTCACGGGGCAGACACTCCTGGAGGTCGACTCTTGGCAATGAAACAGTAAAGCATTTGCCAAGTACGCCTAAACCAGAGGGTCTGCCCCGGGACCGGCCCGCTTCCGCGCTACAGCCCGTACCGCTCGATGACCTCCTCGTGCCGGCCGGTGTCCGCGCCCGCCGCCTTGGCCAGGTCCAGCCAGGCGAGGGGATGCGGCCAGCCGCGGGTGAGCCGGTGCAGCAGGGCGTCGGCCTCGGCGGCGTGCGCCGTGGGCGGCACCCCGACGGCGGCGTAGACACCGGGCAGGAGGTCGCCGTCGTCGGCGGGGTCGGTGATGCTGTACTGCTCCCCGCTGTACGCCCAGACCGCGTAGCCGGCCTCCTGCAGCTCCCCGCGCAGCACGGCCCAGGCCTCGTCCCCGGGCCAGCCGCCGTCCACCCAGTAGGTGGTGTAGCCGGCCGGGTCGAGCAGGGTGAGCAGCGCGAACACCGGGCGCCAGCGCCGCCGCTCCTCCTCCGGTGCGTCCTCGGCGGGCGGCTCCTCCAGCAGCGCCGGGGCGAAGACCACCACGTCGCCGTGGTTGAGCGTCACGTCGTCGCCGAGCACCGGCAGGATGCGGGCGGTGGCCGGGCCGGTCCGGACGGCCGGGAGGTCGGCGGTGGCGCCGTTGGTCCGGGTGGCCCGGACGGTCACCAGCTGCCACTCCTCGTCCACCGGGCCCTCGGGCTCGTCGAAGTCCAGGCCGAGCAGGGCGCCGGTGGAACGGACCACCGCCCAGTCCCGGTTGGCGGTGGCGGCGGTGATCAGGTGCCAGAGGTCCGGCTCCTGGACGGTACGGTGCCGCTCCTCCTCCGGCGTGCCCTCGGCGGGCAGCGCGTGCTCCAGGATCTCCTGGTGGAACCGCTGCGCACGCGTGTGGTCGCCCAGCTCGGTGGCCGCGGCGGCGGCCAGCCGTCGGGTGTTGATCCGGTCCGGGTGGGCGTCCAGGATCGCCTCGCAGAGCTCGACCGCCTCGGCCCAGCGGCCCTCGGCGGCGGCCCAGCGGGCCCGGACCCAGTGGCCGCCGGCCGGGCCGGCCGACGCCAGCCGGTCGGCCAGGCGGCGCACGCCGTCCTCGTCCCGGGCCTCGATCAGGGCACTGCCGAGCATGCCGCTCAGCTGCTCGTTCGCCGGGTCGGCGTCCAGCTGCTCCCAGAGCAGGTCGGCGGCGGCCCGGGCGTGGCCGAGGCTGCCCAGCACCCCGGCCAGCTGCACCGCCACCTCGGTGGCGTCGGCCTGCCCCCGGCCGGTCTGCCCTCGCCGGCACTGGTCCAGGGCGGCGGCGAGCAGGTCGGCGCCGGTCTCGACGGGCACGCCCGCCGCGCCGAGGTACGCGAGCAGCCCCGCCGGCGGGACCACCAGCGCCGGGACGGGCAGCGCCTCGGCGGCGGCCCGCAGCGCGGCGACCTCCTCGGAGACGCCGTCCGTGCGGCGCAGCTGGGTGAGCTTGCGTTCGCCGGTGGCGGCCAGGGTGAGGGCGACGGTGCGGGCGTGGCGGGCCAGGGCGAGCCGCCCGGCGGCGAGCAGCAGGTTGACGCAGGGGCGGTGCGACCCGGTGCCGTCGAGGTAGCCGACCCAGCCGGCCACGGCGGCGCCCAGCTCGGCGTTGTTCTCCCACGCGCCGGCCGCGACCAGCAGCTCGACGGTCTCCGTCCAGGCGGGCCGCAGGTCGGCGTGGCGCTCGGCCTCCTCCAGGCCCGGCAGCAGCGCGAGCGCCTCCTCGGTGCGGCCGAGGGAGGCGAGCGCGCGGGCCCGTGCGAGGGCGCCCCAGCGCCGGTCGCTGTCGTCGATCTCCCGGCCGCGGGCGCGTTCGGCCTGCTCGGAGGTGTCGAGCAGGGTCAGCACCTCCTCGTGGCGGCCGAGCAGGTGCAGGGTGCCGGCCCGGGCGTGGTGGAAGTGGAGCGAGAGCCGCTGGCCGGCCGCCTGCATCCGGGCGGCCGCGGTGTCCAGGTGGCCGAGCGCCTCGCCAGGGCGGCCGTCGTCCTCCAGGGCGTCGGAGTACTCCCGGGAGAGGCAGTCGAAGCAGGCCCGGGACGGCTCGATCCGTTCCAGGGTCTCGCTCAGCACGGCGAGCCGCTCGGGCACGTAGCCGGGGCCGTCGACCCGGGCGTGGCAGATCGCGAAGTCCTGCACCACGCAGACCGACTGCGGGCAGTCGGCGGTCTCCTCGCGGTGGGCGAACTCCAGCAGGTCGACCGCCTCGGGCAGGGCCTGCTCGCCCTGGTGGCGCTTGTTCAGCAGGTTCTGCATCCGCCAGTGCCGCAGGTAGACCTCGACCCAGGGCAGGCCGAGCGACCGTGCGGCGGCCAGGGCCTCCGGGTAGACGGCGTCGAGCTGCTCGTTGCGCCCCTCGTTGGCGTGGCCGGGGAACTCGTAGACGGCGTCGGCCAGCCGCCGGTGGCCTGCCTCGGCCAGTTGCTCGTGGGTTTCGCGTACCCAGGCCCAGATGTCGGTGCTCATGCGCCCACCTCGCTTCGTCCGGCGGTCGCCCCGCCCGGCGTGCGCCTTCCGTTGATTCGCTCGCTCATGCCGCTTCCGTCTCCCCCTTGCGGGTCGTGCGCCGTGCTGGTCGGCAGTGTGGCCGTGGCCTCTGACATTCCGTTCGCGGGTCCGCCGGCGGTCGCGCCGGCGGCGGACCCGGCCGCCGACTCAGCCCTCGTCCGTGAGGCCGCCCGGGCTGTCCGGGACACCCGGCAGGCCGGCCGGGACGGCGGCGGTCAGGGCGGAGACCGCGGTGCCGATGCCGGCCAGTGCCCCGGTGAGGTCACCGCCGCCCCCGCCGGCCGAGGCCGCCGCCATGATCACCTTGAGCGAGCGGAGCAGCCCGGCGGCGGTGGCGCTGCCGGTGTGCCCGTCGCGGTAGGCGGTGAGCAGGTCCTGGACGGCGGGGCTGGCCAGGTTGAGGTAGAGCCGGGCCTTGACCTCGCCGTCGGTACGGGCGGTGAACGCCCGGGCCAGCCGCAGTGCGGCGGACGGGATCCGGGCGTCCGCCTGGTCGTCCTCGATCCGGGCCTTCAGCTCGGCCTCCCGGTCGGGGACGAGGACGAGCGGCAGGCCGGCCGGCTCGAACCGGGCCGGGACGAGCTGCTCGCCCGGGTCGGCCAGGGCGCCGGCCAGCCAGGCGGCCTCCTCGGCGGGCAGCGGGCGCTCCGGGTCGCGGAACAGCTCGCGGTTGCCGCGCTCGCTGCCCAGTTCGACGATCCGGCAGTCCCGCAGCTGGGCGTAGCGGCGCAGGAACGGCAGCACGGCGTAGCGGTCGCCGCGCGCGATCGGCACCTGCATCGCCCGGTAGAGCATCTCCTCGAAGCCGCCGCCGCCGCCGAGCGCGACGTGCACGGCGCCGCCGCCGGCGGCCCGCAGCGCGCCGGCCGTCAGGTCGCCCTGCGAGGTGGGCACCGGCACGTCGTCGGCGAGCAGGGTGAAGAGCCGGTCGTCGCAGAGCGCGGCGCCGAGCAGGTCCTGGCCGTGGCGGGCGAGGATGCGCCGCCAGACGGCGGGCCGCAGCCGGGCGGTCTCGTAGAGGCCGTCGACGACGGCGTCGGTGAGGACCCGCTGGAGTGCGCGGTAGTGCTCGTCGCGCTGGAGGTCCTCGCGGCTGGCGGTGGGGGTGAGCCGGCTGGACTCGACCACGCCGCCGATGAACCCGGCCCAGCTGGGCAGCAGGTCGCGGGCGTCGTCGGCGAGCAGCATGCCGCGGAGGTAGACGGCGAGGTCGCGGTTGTCGCTGCTGCCGTACGTGCCGCCGTCCTGGACCCAGAGCAGTCCTGCGGCGTCGCTGTCGCCCCCGGCGGGGTGGACGGGGAAGGCGGTGAGCGGTTCGAAGCGGCGGCCGAAGGCGGTGGCGAACCGCATCCGGGCGGCGTGCTGGTCGCCCTCGGAGGGCCGGCGCCAGGGCACCGGGACGGCGTTGACGGGCTGCTCGTCGTCGCCGACGTAGACCGGGATCGGCAGCAGCACGCAGTACCGGCCGAGCACCTCGCGCAGCGCGTGCTCGTCGGCGAGGTGGGCGTGTTCGTCCTTCAGTGACAGTTCGACGACGGTGCCGCCACCGGGCCGCGGGGCGGCCGGCTCGACGCTGTACTGCTCGCCGCCGAAGCTGCGGTAGCGGTGGCCGAGCAGCGGCTCGCGGTGCGAGGTGGTGGTGACGGTGACCTGGCCGGCGACCGAGAAGGCGGAGAGGAAGCCGAGGCCGAAGGCGCCGATCAGCTCCTCGTTGCCGGTCAGTTCGCGCAGCATCCGGGTGTAGCCGGTGCCGACGGTGGCGAGGTAGGCGTGGATCTCCGGCTCGGTGAGGCCGGCGCCGGTGTCCTCGATGCTGACGGTGCGCCGGCCCGCGTCGGCCCGCACCCGGATCATCGGCCGGTGGTCGCCGTCCGGGTCCTCCAGCAGGCGCCGGGTGTGCGAGTCGTGGGCGTTCTGGACGAGTTCGCGCAGGGCGACCAGCGGGGTGGAGTAGAGGTGGGTGGCGAGGACGTTCACCAGTCCGCCGAGATCGACCTCGGTCGTACGCAGATCCTCGGCGGGCACGGGGTCGGGCGGGAGACCTTCAGACATGGGTCCCCAGTGTGCCAGTGCGACTATCCGGCGACCATTTCTTTCTGGTGACCAGGGGCCGGTCAACCCGGCATTGACCGCGAGGACCGCCCGGCGGGCCCGCTCCGCGCCGTCCGGATGCGCCAACTCCACTGCGTACGGGCGGATCCGGCCCGGTTCGTGCAACCCGGCGCGCTCACCCCACACGCTTCGGACCTGCCGCCTTCATGACACCATCGGGCGAATTGCCACCCGTTTGGTGGAGTTCGTCCACGGCGCTGATGAATGCTGGTCGTGCGACGTCAGGCACCGGCGCCACGGAGCGGCCACTCCGGAAGGCGCCATTTTTCGCACACCACCCTTCAGGGAGACCAACGTGTCCCGTATCCGCGCAGCCGCCGCCGTCACCGCCCTCGGGGCCTTCCTCCTGGTCGGCTTCGGTGCCGCCACCGCGCAAGCCGACAACGGCGCCGGCGCCGACCACCACTCCAACAGCAGCGTCGTGAGCAACACCGGCTCCAACAACGTGATCGGCAACGTGGTCGGCAACGTGGTCAACACCCAGCAGACGGCCACCGGTTCGGGCGCCGCCAACCAGAACAACGGCCTCGCCGTCACCGGCAACGCCGGCGACATCGGCGCCCTCCAGGGCAACGGCAACCTCGCCGCCAAGGTGTACCCGCACGTCTTCTCCTAGGCGCACCCGGGGAGCACCCGGGCAGCCTCCGGGAAAAGCCCGGGAGCAGGAACCCCCGGAAGCCCCCGGAACGCCCCCGCGCATCGCCCGCCCCCACGTACCGGGCGCCGGGCCGGGTGCCCGCCCCCGCACATGGGGGCGGGCACCCGCTCACGTCTGCGCGGGCACGCCCAGGACGGCCCGGCCCAGCCGCCGCAGGCAGTCCCCGAGGTCCGGCCGCTCGCTGTACGGGCGGTTCCGCACCCCGTCGTTGACCAGGGCGAACAGCGCGTGCACCCGGATCCGGGCCTCCGCCGCATCGCACTCCGGGCGCACCCGGCGGAGCAGGTCGACCCAGGTCCGCAGGAAGTCCCGCCGGAAGTCCACCGCGGCCCGCCGGTCCGGTGCGGCCAGCCGCTCGGTCTCGCTCAGCATCGCGCCCAGGTAGTCGCCGTTGTGCCGGGCGAACCCCACGTACGCGGCCAGCCCGGCCTCCAGCGCCGCCGCCGGCCCGGCCGCAGCGTCGATCGCTCCCGCCACCTCGTGCCAGAGCCGCTCCCGGCTGCGCACCAGCGAGGCGGCCAGCAACTGCTGCTTGCTGGCGAAGTGGCGGTACACGCTGGGCCCCGAAATGCCGACCTCGGCGCCGAGTTGGTCGGTGCTGACGTTGTCGAACCCGTGCCGGTGGAAGAGCCGGACCGCCGCGGCGAGCAGCTCCTCCCGGCGCGGCTGCGGTCGCGGCCCGGCGACGGCCGAGGCCGTCCGGGGGTCCGGGGCGGCGCCGTCCAGCGACACCGCGAGCACCGCCGCCACCAGCTCGCGCAACAGCCGCTCGGCCCGGCGCGGCTGCGGCACGGCCGACTGGTAGGACAGGCCCGAGCAGACCGAGAGCGCCGACCAGCAGAGGAACTCGGCGTCCGCCGGGGGCAGTTCGGGCCGCTCGGCGCGGAGCACCCCGGCCATCAGGGCGGCGTCCGCGCGCAGCTCGCCACGGAGCGCGGCCCGGCGGGCCGGCGGCAGCAGCCGGGCGTCGCGCTGCATCAGCGTGCCGAGCGGCCGGTGCCCGACCGCGACCGCGGCCAGCGCGGCGCCGACGGCCTCCGTGGAGCCGGCCGCGTGGAGCGCCGTGGTCAGCTCGCCCAGTCCCAGCCGCACGACCCGGTCGAGCAGCTCGGGCTTGCCCCGGAAGTGGCGGTAGAGGGCGGGCGCGGTGATGCCCACCCCGGCGGCGACCTCCGTCATCGACACCTGGTGGTACCCGCTGCGGTGGAAGCGCTCGGCGGCCACGGCCAGGATCTGCGCCTGCCGGGCCGGCGCGGGCGGCCGTCGCACCACCATGCCCGCACCCCCTCGCCCCAGCTGTCGTCCCATGTCGCACACAGGCTAGCAAGGATTCACTTCAGCGGGCCCGAGGCCGGCAATACCAGCATTGATCATGGGAGAATCACGGTCCTCCGACCCTGGACAGCCGAAGCTACCCGGGAATAACTTGTGGAGCGATCACCTGGTACCACCGAAGGGAGCGCCGTCGTGCGCCGCACCGTGTTCACCGAGGACCACGAGGCCTTCCGGGAGACCATCCGGGACTTCGTCGCCAACGAGGTCGTGCCCGTCTACGAGAGCTGGGAGGCCGACGGCCACCCGCCGCGCGACTTCTACCGCAAGCTCGGCGCGCTCGGGATCTACGGCATCGAGGTGCCGGAGGAGTACGGCGGCGCCGGCGAGAGCGGGTTCAAGTACCAGGCGGTCATCGCCGAGGAGACCGCCCGCGCGGGCGTCAGCTTCGGCTCCTCCGGCGTGCACACCGGCCTGGTGCTGCCGTACCTGCTGGAGTACGCCACCGAGGAGCAGAAGCAGCGGTGGCTGCCCGGTTTCGTCTCCGGCGACATCATGACGGCCATCGCGATGACCGAGCCCGGCGCGGGCTCCGACCTCGCGGGCATCACCACCACCGCCAGGCTCTCCGAGGACGGCACGCACTACGTCCTCAACGGCGCGAAGACCTTCATCACCGGCGGGGTGCTCGCGGACCTCGTCCTGGTGATCTGCCGGACGTCCCCCCACGACCCGGAGAACCGCCGGGCCGGCCTCTCGATCCTCTGCGTGGACACGGCCTCCGAGGGCTACACGGTCGGCCGCAAGCTGCAGAAGATCGGCCTGCGCACCTCGGACACGGCCGAGCTGGCGTTCAGCGACGTCAAGGTGCCGGTGGAGAACCTGCTGGGCGAGGAGGGCAGGGCCTTCTCCTACCTGACCCACAACCTGGTGCAGGAGCGGCTGGCGATCGCGGTCGGCGCGTACGCGGCCTCGGCGGCGGCGGTCCGGTTCGCCATCCAGTACGTCAAGGACCGCAAGGTCTTCGGCAAGACGGTGGCCGAGTTCCAGAACACGAAGTTCACGCTGGCCGACTGCGAGGCCCAGGTGGTGGCCCAGCAGTCGATGGTCGACCGCGCACTGGAGCTCTACCAGCACGGCGGGCTGACCGTCGCGGACGCGGCCGCGGCGAAGCTCTTCTGCACCGAGTCGGCGTCCGGCGTGATCGACAAGTGCCTTCAGCTGCACGGCGGCTACGGCTACATCCTGGAGTACCCGATCGCCCGCCTCTACACCGACAACCGGGTGTTCCGGATCTACGGCGGCACCAGCGAGGTGATGCGCAGCATCATCGCCAAGTCGCTCGGCTTGTAGAGGGCCTGTCCTCGAACAGGCCCTCGGGCCCGGACGTCGTTCGAGGGGTGCGACGTCGTGTGAGGTGCGGACGTCGCGTGAGGTGGGGGCGGCGTCCGCAGGTGCGGGCGGCGGGGGGGCCCCCCCCCCCCGGCCCCCCCCCCGCCCCGGAAGGTGGGGGGCCCGGGGGGCAGGGCCGCCCAAACCACCCCCCCCCCCCCCCCG
>NZ_JBHJUK010000025.1:4918-39486 GCF_042266225.1 Kitasatospora sp. NPDC056181 | reverse complement strand
GGTGGGCGGGGCGGCCGCCGGGTGCGGGGGGGGCGGCGCCCGCGGGGCCGGGCGGGGGGGGCCCGCCCCCCGGGCGCCCCGCCCACGGCCGGTCAGTTGGGGGACGCGGCGTGCTCGGCGCGCCATGCCTCCCACCCCGCCGCCGAGGCCACCTTCGCGTCGTGGATGGCCTTCTGGGCCAGAGCCGACGGTGGGGTGTCCATGCTCCGCATCCAGTTGCGGCCGGCCGTGGCCAGTGCCGCACACACCATCGCCGTCCCGGCCACGCTGAGCAGCGCGCCGATGCCCGTGAGCACGGCGCCGCCGGCCAGCAGCGGGCGGTTGAGCTGGAATCCGTTGAAGAAACTCTCGTTGGTCGCCATGCATCCACCATCGGTGCACTCGGCGGCCCTCGCACGCCGAACTCCTCCGCACGCGGGATCCCTCCGGGTGCGGGAGCCGACCGCGTCCGCGACGCTGGGCCGGAGGGGCCGCCGCGAGGGCCCCGGCCGGCCGGCCCTGGAGGACGCGCGATGGTCGATCTCGAACAAGTCGCCGTGGAGCACGCGGCCCGGGCGGCCGAGAGCCCGCACGGGCGCAGCTCGCACCTGGTGCTGCACGACGGCGTGCTGCGGCAGACCGTGATCGCGCTGACCGCGGGCACCTCGCTGGACGAGCACAACGCGCCCGCCGCCGCCTCCCTCCAGGTGCTGCACGGCCGGGTCTCGCTGACCATCGCCGGCCGGCTCCAGGAGCTGTCGGCGGGCCAGCTGCACCCGGTGCCGCAGGAACGGCACGGACTGCTGGCCCACGTCGACTCGGTGGTGCTGCTGACCGCGGTGACCGTGTAGGCCCGCGCACGGGCCCGGCACACGGTCCACCGCACGCCGGTCCGGGCGTGCGGAATCACCGCACGACCCGAACGACACCGGCACCGAACGGCACCGATCACGGCACCGGCGGTTACGACACCGCCGGCCTCACCAGGGTGTCGTCGACCAGCCGCAGGCCGCGCAGGAAGTCCCGCCCGGTCGGCGACAGCTCGGGCGCGGCCAGCCACTGGCCGACCAGGCCGACGAGCAGCGCCTGGTAGAACATGCCGCGGGCGAGCTCCTCCTCTGTGTCCGGCACCTCTTCGAGCCCCTGGAAGAGGGCGGAGAGACCGAGCCGGCCCTCCTTCTGCGCACTCGCGAGCGCCTCCTGGAGCTGGGGCGCCCGCTCGGTCTGGAGCATCGCCTCGAACTGCGCGGTCCAGAGGCCGCGGTGTTCGGCGAAGGTCTCCTTCACGCCGTCCCAGACCGCGACGAACCGCTCCTCGGGGTCCTCGGAGAGGGCGTAGGCCCGCTCCACGACGGCGCCCAGGGTGCTGCCCCACTCCCCCATGGCCTCGATCAGCGCCGCGTCGAGCAGCGACTCCTTGGAGCCGAAGTGGTAGCCGATGGCGGCCAGGCTGACGCCCGAGGCGTTGGCGATGTCCCGGGCGGTGGTCCGCCCGTAACCCTTGTCCAGCAGGCAGCGCTTGGCGCCGGCGAGCAGGTCTTCACGATTTCCCATGGTCCCAATGTTACGGTCAATCCAGACACATGTCTTGCACGTTCGTCTTGCACGTTGATTTGGACGCATGCGCCAGACAATCGAGTCAGACACATGAGTCAGACAGTCGTTCTAGACAAACGTGCGAGGCGCCTCTACTGTCTTCCCCATGACCGCAACCACCGGCCGCGCAGGCCGTCGCGCTTGGATCGGCCTGGCCGTCCTCCTGCTCCCGACCCTCGTCCTGACCATGGACATGGGCGTGCTCTTCTTCGCCGTCCCGTACATCTCCACCACGCTGGCGCCGAGCGGCACCGAGCAGCTGTGGATCATGGACATGTACTCGTTCCTGCTGGCCGGCCTGCTGATCACGATGGGCTCGCTGGGCGACCGGATCGGCCGCCGCCGGCTGCTGATGACCGGCGCCGCCGGCTTCATCGGCGCCTCCCTGCTCGCCGCCTACGCCGACGGCGCGGGCCAGCTGATAGCCGCCCGCGCCGTGCTGGGCGCCGCCGGGGCGACGGTGATGCCCTCGACGCTCGCGCTGATCCGCAACATGTTCCACGACGCCCGGCAGCGGCAGATCGCCCTCAGCGCCTGGGGCGGCGTCCTCACCACCGGTGCCACCCTCGGGCCCGTCGTCGGCGGGCTCCTGCTGGACCACTTCTGGTGGGGCTCGGTCTTCCTGATCGCCATCCCGGTCATGGCGCTGCTCCTGGTCACCGCCCCGCTGCTGCTGCCCGAGTACCGCTCCCCGCAGAGCGGCCGCTTCGACCTGCTCGGTGCCGGTCTCTCGCTGGCCTCGATCCTGCCGCTGGTCTACGGCGTCAAGACCCTCGCCGTCGACGGCTGGAGCCTGCTCCCCGCGCTGGCCGTCCCGGTCGGCCTGCTGTTCGCCGCCGCCTTCGTCCGGCGCCAGCGCACCGCCGCCAACCCGCTGCTCGACCTGAGCCTGTTCAGGATCCGCGCCTTCAGCGGGGCGATCAGCGTCAACTCCATCGCCATGTTCGCGATGATGGGCTTCACCCTCTTCACCTCGCAGTACCTCCAGCTGGTCAAGGGCATGAGCCCGCTGACCGCCTCGCTCTGGTCGCTCGTCCCCAGCGTGGGCGTCGGCGCCGCGGTCGGCCTCAGCTCGGCGCTCGCCGGGAAGATCCGGCCCGCGGTGATGATGGCCGGCGGCTTCCTGATCGGCGCGGCCGGATTCGCGATGATGACCCAGGTCGGCGCGGACTCCCCGCTCGCCCTCATCCTCACCGCGGCGGGCGTCCTGGCCGCCGGCACCGTCGGCACCATGACCCTCACCGCCGAGATGGTGGTCTCCGCCGCCCCGGCCGAGCGGGCCGGCGCCGCCTCCGCCACCTCCGAGACCGCCGTCGAACTCGGCAGCTCCCTCGGCATCGCCCTGCTCGGCGCGACCGGCGCCGCCGTCTACCGCTTCCGGCTCGACGGCGCCCTGCCGGCCGGCCTCGACGGCGAGGCCGCCCACGCCGCACAGGACACCCTCGGCGGCGCGGTCACCGTCGCGGCGGGCCTGCCCGGCCGGCTCGGCACCGAGCTGCTCGACACCGCCCGCGCCGCCTTCACCGAGGGCCTGCACGTCGCCGCCGTGGTCGGCCTGGTCTTCGCGGTCGGCGCCGCCCTCCTCGCCTACCGCCTGATGTCCCACCTCCCGGCCCGCACCGCCGAGCCCACCGCCTGACCCCGCCCCGCCCCGCGCGTCATCAAGAGCCCCCACCCCGGCCGCCTGCCGTCCCGGGATGGGGGCTCTCGCACGTCCACGGGACTACGCCCCGCGGTAGACGTCCCGTCGGTTCCCCAGGGCCAGGACCCACACGATCAACTGCCCGTCCTCGACCGTGTACACGGCCCGGTAGTCGCCCACCCGCAGCCGCCACCGTGCACTGTGGCCCTGGAACGCCTTGAGGTCGAACCCGGAGGTGTCGCCCCCGTCCAGGGCGCGCTGGAGTTCGGCAAGCCGGTGGAGGAGCCGCACCGCGTCCGGCCGGGGGATCTTGAGCATGTCGCGCTGCGCGTGCGGCGTGAACCTCGTGACGTACCCCACCGCGGTCAGCCGTGGTGGCTGCGGAGCATGGCGGCCATTTCTTCGAGCGAGACCGCTCCTTCGACGCCCTCGGCCTCCGCCTCGTCGGCCAGGCGGTTGAGCCACGCCTCCTCGGCGGACTCCGCCAGCTGCCGCAGACGCCGGTACTCGGCGATGTCGATCACCACGGCCTCCTGCCTGCCGCGTCGCGTGATGATCGTCGGAGTCTCGTCCCTCCTCGCGCGGTCGATGACGTCCGCCAGATGGCTGCGGACCTCTGCCATGGATTCGACTACCGGCTCAGTCATGTCACCAATGTAGTACATGTACATCTTCCGAGAACCCTGCCACCGCCGCAGGAACGCCTGGCAGGCTGCCCGCATGTCGAACAGTGCTGACCACGGCCGGGTGCGGGCGAGTTATGACGTCGTCGCGGAGGAGTACCAGGAGCGGGTGGGGGGCGAGCTGGCGTTCAAGGTGCTGGACCGGGCGCTGCTCGGGGTGGTGGAGGAGGCGGCCGCCGGCGGGGTGGTGGCGGATCTGGGGTGCGGGCCGGGGCACGTGGCGGGGTGGCTGGCGGGGCGCGGGGCGAAGGTGGTGGGGGTCGACCTGTCACCGGTGATGGTGGAGCTGGCGCGGCGGGAGCACCCGGGGGCGGAGTTCCGCGAGGGGGACCTGCTGCGGCTGCCCGCGGCGGACGGGGAGTTCGCCGCCGCGGTCGCCCTCTACTCGGTGATCCACCTCGAACCGGCCGAGCTGCTGCCCGCGTTCGCCGAGATGCGGCGGGTGCTCCAGCCGTCCGGCACCCTGCTGGTCGCGTTCCACCTCGGCACCGAGGTCCGCCGGCTGGACGAGTGGTGGGGGCACCAGGTGGACGTGGACTTCCACTTCCAGGAGCTCGAAACGGTCGCCGGCCTGTTGGCGGAGGCCGGCTTCACCGTCGGGGCGCGCCTGGAGCGGGAGGCGTACCCGGAGGAGGCGCAGACCCGCCGCGGCTACCTGCTGGCCCGCCGGGACTGACGCCCACCGACTCCGGCCGGTGTCGGCCGGAGCCGGACAGTGCCGGACAGCGCCGGACGGGGCCGCCGGCGGACGTCAGCCGGTCGGAGCGGCCGAGCCGAAACGGGCGAGGTAGTGCCAGACCTTCTTGAGGTCCTGCGGGTCGTACCGGCCGGTGCGGACGGCGTCGCCGAGGATGCGCGGGTCGAGGTGGCCGTCCTCGGCCACGGCGAGGCCGAGGGCGACGTACTCGGGGCCGCGGTAGTCGGGGTGGCGGCGCAGCTCGTCCGTGCTCAGGCGGACCCCGGGGTGCCACTCGACCGGGCAGGGGAGGCGGCGGGCCTGTTCCTCGACGGGGGTGCCGCGGTGGCTCGGGTCGAGAACGAGCGCCTCGACGTCGCGGTCGAGCCGGACCTCGCCGTGCACCTGGGCCTCGATGTAGTCGTCGAGGGCGTCGGCGTCGTCGGCTTCGGCGAGCGGGACGAGGCCGTTCCGGTCGGCGACGCCGAAGTCGGACGGTTCGAGGAAGCTGTCGGGGTAGCAGAAGGTGACCCGGGCGAGGGCCGGTCCAGCCAGCCGGAAATGGGCCGAGCCGAAGCGCGGCGCCCCGCCGAGCGGCTTGCGGCGGAAGTTGAGCGCCCCGTACACCGGGCGTTCCTCGGCGGGCGCGTCGTCGTAGGCGCCGCCGAAGATGCGGCTCTCCCAGTGCCAGCGGTCGCCGCCGGGGTGGGCGGTGAGGCCGCCGTTGCTGGTGCCGGTGACGAACTGGGAGCGGTAGACCCCGTCGTCGGCGAGCGCCTCCAGGATCGGCCGGCCCCCGGAGACCCGGTCGGGGTGGAAGTTGAGGGTGACGCGCAGGCCGGGGTCGAGCGGCGGCCCGGAGGCGAGGGCGGCGACGTGCCGGAGGGCGAGTTCCTGGGCGGTGCGGCGCGTGTCGGTGGTCATCGCGGCAGTGTCGCGGACGAAGGCCCTGCGCCGCATCCGGGTTCCGGCCGGGGCCGGGTGACGGGGGCCGGGCCGGCTCCCGGGCTGCGCGGCCGGGCGTCCGCGCCTAGGGTCGACGGCAACGCCGGGCGGAGCTGGAGGGCCGATGCCGCCGTTGGAACCGGAGCCCGGCCCGGATCGCGACCCGGACGGGTGGCAGGACGGGCCGAGCGGGCAGGGCGCCGGCGGTGACGAGCCGGACTACCGCTTCACGCTGGCCAACGAGCGGACCTTCCTCGCCTGGATCCGCACCGCGCTCGGCCTGCTCGCGGGCGGGATCGCCGTGGACCAGCTCACCCCCGACGTCGCCCCCGGGCCGCTGCGGATCGCGCTGGCCGTGGTCTGCGCGCTCGGCGGCGCGCTGCTCGGGGTGACGGCGTACCGGAGGTGGGCGCGGGTGGAGGAGGCGATGCGGGCCGGGGCGCCGCTGCCGCGGACGCATGTCCTGCTGGTGCTGTCGGTGGGGGTGGCGGTGGTGGCCGCCGTGTTCTGTGGTCTGATCGTCGGGTACTCCGGCTGAGGCCCCGGGCGATCCGGGGCCGGCGACCCAGACCCTTAGTGGTCTAGACCACTTTCGAAGGGTCGCCCGCACAACATCTGGTTTTTGACCAGCGTTTCCCGGCCGGTGTATACGTTCGCCGCCACGGCCAGGCATACTGGCCAGGTCGGGCGCTTTGCCCTCCTGTGACTCTAGAGAGAAGGGACCGGTGGCCAGGGATGCTGCGGAACGGTCTTGAGCCCTGGCACCTCCTGGTGGTGCTGGCTGTCGTTGTCCTGCTGTTCGGTTCGAAGAAGCTGCCGGAGATGGCGCGCGGCCTCGGCAAGTCCATGCGCATCCTGAAGGCGGAGACCAAGGCCCTGCGCGAGGACGACGTCCCCGCCGACGCGGCCGCCCAGGGCACCGCGCAGAGCACCGCGGCCCCGCAGCAGCCGGCCGCCGAGCAGGCCCGCCCGGCCGTCACGCCGACCAACATCACCAAGGCCACCGAGACCCCCCGGTCCACCACGGCCTGAGCCCCCGCTCTCCTGACGAAGCCCCCGCCCGAACGGCGGGGGCTTCGTCGTGTTCTGGGCCGACCGCAGCAATCTCGACTGGCTGTCGGTTTTGATCCGTTATCTCCTGGTTTGCATCGACCGGAGAAACGGAGTGCGGGATGCCGATCAACGACCCGGACCAGCCGACCGAGCCCCCCGACCAACCGGCCGGGCCGCCCGGCCGACCCGGGCCCGACGACCAGCCGTCGGCAGGCCCGACCGACCAGCCGCCGGCCGCGCAGCCTCCCTCCGGCGCCGAGCAGCCACCCTCCGGCGCCGAGCAGCCGACCGCCGCGCAACCCGCCCCGGGCGCCGAGCAACCGACCGCCGCGCAACCCGCCCCGGGCGCCGAGCAACCGACCGCCGCGCAGCCCGCCCCCGGCCCCGAGCAGCCGCACGCCGACCAACTGGCCGACCTGCGCGCCCGCCTCGCCGCCGTGGAGGCCCACGACGCCCGGCTGGCAGCGGAGCTGAAGGCGCGACCGCCCGCCCACCACCGGGTCCGCTCCTTCTTCGCGGTCCTGCTGGTGCTGGTCGTCTTCGTCCTGACGCCGCTGAGCCTGGTCGCCTCCTGGACAAAGTCCACGATCACCGACACCGACCGCTACGTCGCCATGATGGCGCCGCTCGCCAAGGACCCCGCCATCCAGGCGGCCGTCACCAACCGGGTGACGGACGAGATCATGAAGCAGATCCCGGTCGAGTCCCTGCTGTCGGACATCGCCCCCGAGGACCGGCCCAAGCTGGACGCCCTGATCTCCAAGCTCAGCGGACCGCTGACCAGCGGGCTCACCGGCTTCGTGCACGGGCAGGTCGAACGGCTGGTGCAGAGCGACGCGTTCGCCACCATCTGGACCACCGTCAACCGGCAGGCCCACGCGGCGATCGACAAGATGCTGACCGGCGAGGGCGGCGGCGCTGTCCAGATCAAGAACAACACCGTGGTGCTCGACCTCGCCCCGGTGATCGACCAGGTGAAGACCCGGCTGGTGGACAACGGGCTGACGGTCGCGGCGAAGATCCCCCAGATCCACACCGACTTCACGCTGGTGAAGTCGGACGCCATCCCCAAGGTCCGCACGGCCTTCCGGCTGCTCGACCTGATCGGCTTCTGGCTGCCCGTCCTCACCGTGCTCCTGGCCATCGCCGCCGTGCTGCTGGCGGTGCGTCGGCGCCGGGCGGCCGTCACCGCGGCGCTGCTCATGGCCGCCGGCGCCCTGGTGCTGGGCATCGGACTCACCGCCTTCCGGGCCATCTACCTGGACAAGCTCCCGGACGGGGTGGACCAGGCGGCCGCCGGAGCGCTGTACGACACGCTGGTCCGGTACCTGCGCTCGGCCGTCCGGGTGGTGGTCGTGCTCGGCCTGCTGGTGGCGCTCGGCGCCTGGATCAGCGGCGCCGGGCGGCGGGCCGGAGCGGTCCGCGGCATGTGGCGGGCCGGCCTCGGCGGGACGCGGCACGCCGCGGAGGGCGCCGGGCTGCGGCTCGGCGCGGTCGGCCGCTTCGTCCACCACAGGAAGTCCTGGCTCGCGTGGGGTTCGGTCGTGGCCGCGGCGGTGGTGTTCGTGCTCTGGAGCTACCCGACACCACTGGTCCTGCTCATCATCGGGCTGGTCCTCGTGGTGGTGCTGGCGATCCTGGAGTTCCTGGACGAACCCGACGGGGGCCAGCAGCCGGCCCATTGACGCCGGGTCCGCCCGGGTCGTCGCCCGGTCGGCGCGCGGACCGGACCGCGCCGACCGGACCGCGCCGACCGGCCTGAAGGAGGAGGCCCGTTCTCACCCTGAGGGACGATCAGCCCGGGCCGGCCCGACCCTAGTCTCGACAGCATGACGGGAACACGGTGGTGGGGCCTGCGGCTGCTGCGGCCCGCCCTGGTGGCGTCCGGGCTCGGGTACCTGCTGCTGATGGGCCGCCCGGCGGAGCTGGGCGCGGGCGGCTGGGCGATCGGCCTCGGCGCCCTGGTCCTGGCCGCGCTCGGCGGCCGGTGGCCGCTG
Source organism: Kitasatospora sp. NPDC056181 (assembly GCF_042266225.1). Lineage (NCBI taxonomy): Bacteria > Bacillati > Actinomycetota > Actinomycetes > Kitasatosporales > Streptomycetaceae > Kitasatospora > Kitasatospora sp. NPDC056181. The sequence goes on along the minus strand of NZ_JBHJUK010000025.1, from coordinate 30,915 downwards.
GCGGTCGCGCTCGGGCAGTGCACGCTGCTGGCGCTCACCGTCGCCCCGGCCGCCGCCCACGTGCACGTCGAGGTCAAGGCCGGCGTGGCCGCCGCCTTCTTCGAACTGGCCCTGCGCCGCTGGGGCGCGCCGACCGCCGTCGCCGGCGCCGCCCTGGCCGCCGCCCAGCTGGCCGCCGCCTGGTCGGGACTGCCGTGGTCGGGGCTGTCGGGCTCCGGGCCGCTCTGGTCCGGCCCGCTCGGGTCCGAGCTGCTGTGCCGCGTCCCGGGCGCGCTCTACCGGGCGGCGGTGGTCGGCGGCGTCCCGGTGCTGCTCGCCGGCTACCTCCGGTCGGCCGAGCAGGCGGCGAGGACGGCCCAGGAGCGGGCCCGCGAGGCCGAGCACAGCCGCGACCTCGCCGAGTGGGGCGCCCGGATGGGCGAACGTGCGGCGATCGCCCGCGAGTTGCACGACATGGTCGCCCACCACCTGGCCTCGACGGTGCTCAGGGTCGGCGTCGCCCGGCACGTCCTGCCCGGCACCGACCCGCGGCTGGCCGCCGTCCTGGACGACGTGCACGCGGGCGCCGCCACCGCCCTCGCCGACCTGCGGCGGCTGCTCGCGGCCCTGCGCGAGCCCGACGCGGAGCACCTGGCCCCGCTGCTGGCCGAGACCACCGACCTGCCCGCCGCCGTCCACGGGGTGGTCGAGCGCTCCCGGCGGGCCGGCCTCCGGATCGACGCCGACATCGGCGGGCGGCTCGGCGAGCTGGACGCGATCGGCGGGCTGACGGTGCTGCGGCTGGTTCAGGAGGGCCTGGCCAACGTCGCCCGGCACGCGGGCGCGGGGGCGAGGGTCCGGCTGCGGGCCACGACGGAGGTCACCACGGAAGGGGAGCGCGTGCGACTGGAGCTGGAGAACGAGCTGGCCGGGGAGCACCACGCCGCCCCCGGCGGTGTCGGCGGCGGCCACGGGCTGCTCGGCATGCGCGAGCGGGTGGCCCTGGTCGGCGGGACGGTCGAGGCCGGGCCGGTGCCCGGCGGCTGGCGCCTCGCGGCGTCCTGGCCGCTGACGGCCGGCGGGGGCGCACCGGCCGTCCCGGGGGCGTTCGCCGTACGGGCGGCGGTCTCGGGGCCGGGGGCGGTCTCCGGGCCGGCTTCGCCCGGAGGACCGGAGGCGGTGGGCGCTCCGGGCCCGGTCACCGCTTCGGAGGCGGTGGGCGCTCGGACGGCCGGCGCCGAGGGGGCGGCCGCGAAGGCGTACGGGGGTGCCGCGTGATCGGCGTCCTGATCGTCGACGACCAGCAGCTCGTCCGGGCCGGCGTGCGGATGCTCTGCGAGTCCACCGAGGACCTGGCCGTCGCCGGCGAGGCCGCGGACGGCGCGCAGGCCGTCGAGCTGGCCCTGCGGCTGCGCCCCGACGTCGTCCTGATGGACCTCCACATGCCCGGCACCGACGGCATCGCCGCCACCCGGGAGCTGAACCGTCTGCTGCCCTCCGCCCGGATCGTCGTCCTCACCACCTTCGACGACGACGACCGTCTCTACCCGGCCCTCGCCGCCGGCGCCTGCGGCTTCCTCGCCAAGGACGTCGAGCCCGCCGCCGTCCTCGACGCCGTCCGGCGGGCGGCGGCCGGTGAGAGCCCGTACAGCCCGGCCGTGCTGCGGCGGGTCGTCGCCCGCGCCGCGTCCGACTGGACCGGCGAGGACGGCCGCCGGCAGCCGGTGGGCGGCATCACCGGGCGCGAGCACGAGGTGTTGCGGCACATCGCCGGCGGGCTCTCGAACATCGAGATCGCCGAGCGGATGCACCTGGGCGTGACCACGGTGAAGACCCACGTCTCCAACCTGATGGCCAAGACCGGCAGCCCCAACCGGGTCCGGCTGGCGGTGCTGGCGATCCAACAGGGCCTGGCGGGCTGAGGCCGCCCGCCCCGGACGGAGCAGCCCGGCGGGCGCGGCCCGGGGCGGGGCCGGAGGCTGAACGGGATGTCCGACGACCAGCCCCCGCCGCCCCGGGACCGCATCGACCTGCGGGCCTGGTGCCTGCTGCTGGGGTCGTTCACCGCGCTGATGATCGCGTACTTCACCCTGCCGCTGCGGTACTTCGGCGAGGACCGGCCGCTGGTCAGCTGGCTGGTCTTCGCGGCCGTCATGATCGGCATGACCTGGATCCTGATGGCCCGGATGATCGACATCCTGGTCGGCACCGGCCGCCATCCAGGAGTGTGGATCATCTTCCTGATCTGCCTCGTCCTGACCGTCTTCGCGAGCACCTACTACGTCCTCGGCGCCCAGCCCGACGAGTTCGTCGGGCTCAACACCCGGCTGGACTCGCTCTACTTCACCGTCGTCACGATGGCGACGGTCGGCTACGGCGACATCACCCCGTCCGGCCAGGCGCCCCGGCTGGTGGTGATGCTGCAGATCGCGTACAACTTCGTCTTCCTCGCGGCGGCGGCCGGGGCGCTGAGCCGCCAGGTCCGCAGCGGCCTCGAAAGCCGGGTCCGCCGGCGCGGTTAGCGGGCACGGCGGCCGGCCCTCCGCCCCGGCGTCAGGTCCGGCCGGCGTCGATGACGCAGAAGCGGTTGCCGGAGGGGTCGGCGAGGACGACGAAGTCCGGGTCCTGCGGGTAGCTGTCCCAGTCGACGTGCCGGGCACCGAGGGCGACCAGGCGTTCGACCTCGGCGGCCTGGTCGGCGGCGTCGCGCGCGTAGAGGTCGAGGTGGACGCGCGGGTGGTCCTGCACCGGCGACGTGCTGCGGCCGAGCGCCACCTGCACGCCGGGGCCGTTCGCGGGGACGAGGACCACCCAGTCGTCGCCGACCGCGTCGCGCGGCACGTAGCCGAGCGCGGCCGTCCAGAAGGCGACGGCGCGGCGGACGTCGTCGACGCCGAGGACGACGGAGCCGATGGTCAGCATGTTCCCCACTTTCCGAGGATGCGGGCGGCCTCGCCGCCGAGGGTGGCGTCCTGCGTCAACGCCGTGAGCACATCGATCCGTTCCGGAGACGGCCCGGCGTCCTGGAGGGCGGCGAGCGCGTTGCCCCGGACGAGGGGGTCGTCGTCGCGGGTGACCGCCGCGATCAGGGCCCGGTCGACGGCCGGGTCGTCGGTGTAGGGGCCGAGAGCCGTCGCGGCGTGCCGGCGGAGGAGGTCGTCGCCGGGGTCGGCCAGCGCGGCGAGGAGCGCTGCGGCGACCGCTCGCCGGGCTGCCGGGCCGCCCGGCGAGTGGAGGCGGAGGGCGGTCGCGCACTCCACGCGGGCGGGCCCGTCCTCGGCGGGGTCGGCGAGGACGGAGGCGAGGAAGGCGGCGACGGCGGGGGTCGCGGTGGCGGCCTCGGCCAGCGCGGCGACGATCCTGACCTTGTCGTCGCTCCCGGCCGGGAGGGTGCGGAACCGCGCGATGAGTCGGTCCTCCGGCGCGGCGGCCGGCCGGGCCGGACCGCGCGTCGGCCCCCGGCTGCCACGGCGGCCGGGGGGCCAGGACGGACCGCCGGCTCCCGGGGCGGTGGGCGTGTGGCTCATCACCCCAGCGTAGCCAGGAGTTTGCGCGGCTCCGGGGAGTCGCTCGGTCGGTGACTGATCCGGGGTCGGTCCGGGAACGGTGAAGGGGCCCTTCTTCGCACCGCCGTGCGAAGTTGGGCCCCTTCGGGTTCCGTGCGTGCCGGTCAGCGCTGGGGACGCAGCCGGCGCACGGCGATCAGGGCGCCGGCGCCGAGGGCCACGAGGGCGGCGGCGGAGGCGGCGAGGAAACCGTTGGAGGAGCTGGACCCGGTGTGGGCGAGCTCGGGAGTGCCGACCGGCGCGGTCGTCGCGGGAGCCGAGGGGGTGACGGTCGGCGTCGCGGCCGGGGCCTTGGTGGCGGTGCTGGTCGGGGCGGGCGTGGTCGGGGCGGGGGTCTTGTCCTCGACGGGCTTGGCCGGGGCGGGCTTGGTGGTCGGCTTCGCCGTGGCGGTCGGCTTCGCGGTCGGCTTCGCGGTGGCGGTGGGCTTGGCGGTGGGCTTGGCGCTGGTGGGGTGCACCACCTTGAAGGTGTGGGACTCTCCGTTGCCCATGGGGAAGCCGTCGGCCTTGCCGCCGATGAAGATCTGGAGTTCGTTCAGGTCCGCGGCGGCGTTCGCGGAAACGGAGATGCGGAAGCCGAAGTTGGCGGCCCGCCCGTCGGCGAGGCTCTTCTGCTTGTAGCCGGTGGTGTCCGCGTGGATCACCGGGTCGCAGCCGTGGCGGAGGGTCAGCTTCTTCCAGCCGCCGCCCGGGATGGCCTCCTCGACCGTGAAGTCCTCAAGCCGGTTGCTGCCCTTCTCGTTGTACAGCGCGATCATGGGGGCGACGTTCTCGTACGGCGCGCCGGTGAAGTTGGTGACCCCGACGCCGACCTCGACCTTCGCACCGCCGGCCGTGATGGTCTGCCCGTCCGGCGTCATGTGGAATCCGGCCTCAAGGTTGCCCTTGTGCGCGGAGGCGGGGGTGACGGGCTTGGCCTCGGCGGCGGCCTTCGACTGGGGGCCGTCCCCGCAGGCCCAGGAGCTCTCGGCGGTCATCAGCTGGACGGAGCCGGCGAGGACGACGGTGGCGGCGAGGGTGGCGAGACTGCGGCGGCCGGAGATCGAGCGGACGTTCTTCGCGATCGAGGGCATAACGGACTTGCGCATGACGTGACTCCCCAGGGTCATGACCGAATGGTGTGGTGAAGACGACCGGCTGCCCGCTGTCGTCCAGCGGAAGCGCCCCCCGGCCTTGCCGGTCTCGCTCTCCGTGCCTTCATCCGTATAGACGCGCATCCCCGCCGGGGGTTGCAGGTGGTTTCAAAACTTTTTTCGGAACCTTCCCGGGCGGCCCGGCAAGGGGTGCGGGAGGCCAGTGACCACCGGGCCTGGAGACTGGCGAGGCCCCCGCCCGAGGTGGGCGGGGGCCTTCACATGGGCCGCTCAAGGGTGGACAGGGCCGGCGCATGGAGGTCGAGCGGGGCTGTGCACCGGGCCGGTGAGCCGGACTGGTCGCGGGCGGTGATCGACGGCTCGCACATGTCGTTCGGCCTGTCGCTGTCACGCCTCAGCGCGCCCGAGCCCAGAACAGGACGTGGCCGCTGTCGCCCTCGGGTACGAACTCCTCGTGGACCACGTCAAAGCCGGCTTGCACGAGCCATGCGCGGTTCGTACCGGCGTCGGCGTGACTCCACCACATTGCGGCCCCGCCGCCGAGCCAGTTCTCATCGGTCCCGGTCCAAGCCCGATGCCCGGTGGTGCTCAGGAACCAGCCTCCCGGCCGCAGCCAGGAAGCGATCCGCTCCAGCAGGGCGGGCTGCTCCTCCACCGGAACATGGATCAGGGCGTACAGGCAGACGACGGCGTCGAAGCTGCCCCGGGGGAGCTCCAAGGTCGTGGCATCAGCCCGGATGAAGTCGGCGTCAGGCACAAGCTCTCTGGCCCTGCGGATCTGGACCTCGCTGATGTCGACGCCCGTCACGCGGTGACCCGCCGCGACCAGGGACCGGGCTACGGGAACCCCGGTACCGCACCCGACGTCCAAGACGGCGCCTGTCTCGGGGAGCCGACCGAGCAACTCCTCGATCCACGAACCGTATTTCGACTCGCTGCCAAACACCCGCTCGTAGTGCTCCGACAGCACGTCATACCCGCGCCGGACCACTTCCTTTGGATCTCCAACGTTCACGCGCGCACGCTACGGCGCACCTGCCGGGAGCGCGACCACTTTTCGCCCACGCCCCGTGGCCGACCGTCCACCCGGAGGAGACCGTGCCCGCCCTTGCGTCGGCTCCTCCGAGGAGCCTCACGGCGTCGGTCCAGCCGTCAGCCCGGAATGGGTGAAGGGCCCTTCTCCGCACCGCCGTGCGGAGAAGGGCCCTTCGGGTTTCCGTGCGTTCCGGGTCAGCGCTGGGGACGCATCCGGCGCACGGCGATCAGGGCGCCGGCTCCGAGGGCGACGAGGGCGGCGGCGGTGGCGGCGAGGAAGCCGTTGGAGGAGCTGGACCCGGTGTGGGCGAGCTCGGGGGTGCCGGCCGGCGCGGTGGTGGCCGGGGCCGAGGGGGTGGCGGTCGGCGTGGCGGCCGGGGCCTTGGTGGCGGTGCTGGTCGGGGCGGGCGTGGTCGGGGCGGGGGTCTTGTCCTCGACGGGCTTGGCCGGGGCGGGCTTGGTGGTCGGCTTCGCGGTGGTGGTGGGCTTCGCGGTGGTGGTGGGCTTGGGGGCCGTCTTGGGGTAGGCGACGGCGATGTCGGCGCCGGTGCCCTTGCCGTAGGTCGGCCAGGCGTTGAGTTCCAGCTTCTCGATGCCCTTGGGCGCGTCGGCGGTGAGTCCGATGCGGAACTGGTAGCGGACGCCGTGGCCGGTGGCGAGCGGGGCGCCCACCGAGGACGGGGCGACGCCGTGGACCGCGGGGTCGCAGCCGTTGGAGGTCGCCATCCGCTTCCACTGGCCGTGGTCGAGGACCTCCATGGTGACCTGGGAGGGCCGCGGGGTGGCGCCGGTCGCATTGAAGAGCGCGAGCTCGGGGGTGACGCGGTGGTAGGCGGCGCCGGTGCCGTTGAAGAACTGGACGCCGAACTCGACCTTGGGGCCGCCGACGGTCAGCGTCTTGGGGACGGCGGTGACGAAGGTGGTCGTGGCGCCCTGGCCGTGCAGTTCGAAGGAGGCGTCCTGCTCCTTGTCGGCCGCGGGCTTCGCGGGGGCGGTCACGGGCGCGTCGTCCGGGGCGCCGCAGGCCCAGGAGGACTCGGCGGTCATCAGCTGGACGGAGCCGGCGAGGACGACGGTGGCGGCGAGGGCGGCGAGGCGGCGGCGGCCGGAGATCGAGCGGACGTTCTTCGCGATCGAGGGCATAACGGACTTGCGCATGACGTGACTCCCCAGGGTCATGACCGAATGGTGTGGTGAAGACGACCGGCTGCCCGCTGTCGTCCAGCGGAAGCGCCCCCCGGCCTTGCCGGTCTCGCTCTCCGTGCCTTCATCCGTATAGACGTGCATCCCCGCCGGGGGTTGCAGGTGGTTTCAAAACTTTTTTCGGAACCTTCCCGAGCGGCCCGGCAGCGGGGTGGGGAGGCCGGTCACCGCACGGGGGCCGGGGACCGGCGAGGCCCCCGCCCGGGGGTGGGCGGGGGCCTTCGCGTGGGCTGCTCAGCCGGGTATGCGGTGCCGGCCGCGGCCGGGGGTGGGGTTGGGTTTGGTGGGTGGTGGGGGGAGCTCGGGGCCGTAGTGGCCGGCCTGGCGGGCGATCCAGGCGTATTCGTGGGTGCCGTCGGGGAGTCTGCGCAGTTCCCAGCGGCCGTGGCGGGTGATCGGGGCCGGCGGCCCGGCGGTGCGGGTCTGGTCGTTGACCTTGAGGGCGGTGACGACGCCGAGGGCGACGGTGGCGATCGCGAGGGCGAGGAGGGCGGCGAACGCCGCACCGACGAGGAAGCTCGCGGTGCCGGTTCTCATCGGCGGATGCCGATGACGCGGTGGCCGAGGTGGGCGGCGAGGGCGTGGAGGAGCTCCTCGGCCTGCTCGCGGGTGAGCGGCAGGGCGAGCTGCTCGCCGGGTGCGGCGTGGACGTCGAGGTCGACGGCGGCGCGCAGCTGCAGGGCGGCGTCGGGGACGCGTTCGACGGCGAGGTAGTGGACGGTGCTGCGCTCGGCGTGGACGGCCTGGCCGGCCCTGGGGATCAGGACTCCCACGACTGCTCCCTCCCGGTGTCGGACAGCAGGTGGAGGAGGTTGAGGAGGGTGGCGACGGGGACGTGGCCGAAGTTGACGAGGATGCGGCCGTCGACGGTGCTGTGGTGGGTGGTGGCGGAGCCCCACTGGATGCCGAACCCGGCGCCGCGTTCGTGGAGTTCACGCAGCAGGGCGGTGACGTGGGCACCGGTGTAGTCGTGCATGCGCGGGTCGTCGGGCGAGAGCGGGATGCGGGGGCCGGTCACGCGGCCACCTCCAGCTCGAACCAGACCACCTTGCCACCGTGCTTGCGCGCCTCGGCGCCGAAGCGGTGGGTGAGCGAGCGGACGAGATGCAGCCCGCGCCCGGACAACTCGTAGGGGTCCGCGGTGCGGGGTTCGGGCAGGTCGGGGCTGTCGTCGGCGACCGAGACCCGCAGGGTCCGGTTCAGCAGCAGGACGACGACCAGGGGCGCCGGACTGCCGCCGTGGCGCCAGGCGTTGACGTACAGCTCGCACAGGGCGAGTTCGGCGTCGTGGATGAGGTCCGGCGGCCAGGACGCGGCGGCGAGCGCGTCCCGCAGCTCGGCGCGGGCGGCGGACCAGTCGGGCGGGTTGAAGGCACACATGAGGAACCTCCGGACGAGGCTGGGTGGAGTGGAGTGAGGCGTTCACCGGCGGAATCGTCGCCGTGAGCCAGGCCAGGGCGGGGCTGGTGGATGCCACGCGTGGCTGCTCTGCGGTGCGCGGGCAGCAGGCGCCTACTGCCCCGGAAACAGGCGTTACTGACGATCCATCGGATCGACCTGGGACGACCATAACGCACGGCAGTATCCAAATTTCCATCCTTCTGGGATTTTCCCTCTACCGTGGTAACCCCGCCCCAGATGGACCAGCCCGCGCCCAGGGCGGCAGACTTGGGCCTGGTCCTTGTTCTGGAAGGAAGCCATGCCTCCACGCAGCACCCCAACACTTCGCCAGCGCAGGCTTGGTGCTGAGCTCCGGCGGATGCGAGAGCAGGCCGGCTTCGGCGGCACGCAGCTCGGCCGCATTGTCGGGATGAACCCGGCCCAGGTGACTCAGATGGAGTCAGCGAGGATTGGCATCAGCGTGGAGCGCCTGCGGACGATCGCAGCAGCGTGCATGTGCGTCAACCACCAGCTGATCGATGCTCTCGCCGACATCATCACGGAACGAGGCAGGACCGGCTGGTGGGAGGCCTACCGTGACACCCTGTCGGCGGACTTCCTCGAAGTCGCAGAGCTTGAGGGCCACGCGCGAAGGCTCTCGACCTACACGATCACGTTCGTCCCCGGCCTGCTTCAGACCGGCGCGTACGCCTCCGCGGTCTTCTCACAGGCCTACCCGCCTCTGCCCCGACACGAGGTCGACCTCAGAACGGCCTTTCGCATCCAGCGGCAACGCACCGTCCGATCCGGAGCAACGCCGTACTGCGCCTTCATCCATGAAGCAGCACTGCGGATGCAGTTCAGCGGCCCTCAAGTTCGTGCCGAGCAACTCGATGCTCTCATCGAGGACTCCGAGAGTTCTGGCATCTCAATTCGCGTCCTGCCGTTCGACATCGCCGGCCTGCCGAGTCCCATCGAGAACTTCACCTACGCCGAAGGTCCGATTCCCGACTTGGACACGGTGCAGACGGACACAGGTTTCGGCTGCCAGCTCCTCGACGCTCCAGCCCATGTTGCGAGGTTCCGAGCAATCCTCGCTCAGATGGAGTCAACGGCCCTCTCCGAAGAGGAGTCCCGCGACTTCCTCCGATCCGTAAAGAAAGAAATGGAAAGCAAACATGCCTAGCTCCGGGTGGCAGAAGTCCAGCTACTCCGCGGCACACGACGACTGCGTCGAGGTTCGCGCTGTCGCCGGGCTGGTCGACCTCCGCGAGTCCGACGACGCCGACGTCATCCTCCGCACCACCGCCACCAAGTTCGCCGCGCTCCTCCAAGGCATCAAGAGCGGCGAGTTCGACCACCACGCCACCCCCACCACATGACCGAACGGCTCCTCGCTCAACCAGAGCGAGGAGCCGAATGCACCAGCGGCCGGAAAGAAGTGGAGAGCAACTGTGGCTAGTCCCGCATGGCAGAAGTCCAGCTACTCCGCCGCGAGTGACAACTGCGTCGAGGTCCGCAGTGTCGCCGGGCTGGTCGACCTCCGCGAGTCGGACGACGCCAACGTCGTCGTCCGCACCACCCCCACCAAGTTCGCCGCACTCCTCCAAGGCATCAAGGCCGGCGAGTTCGACCACCACGCCACCCCCACCACATGACCGAACGGCTCCTCGCTCAACCAGAGCGAGGAGCCGACCGTCCGTACCCGCCACCACATCCGGCGATGATCTGGTGCGCCGGGACCTTCTCCGCAGGTCGGCGGACCTTCGCAACTGTCAGGCAAGCAGCCGATGTCCGGTCTTAACGGAGTTCGACCAGTCTCACCGAGGATTCATTGCGGCGCGGCGGGCTGGCCCCAATGCCAGGAAGCGGGAGACGTTCTACCGGGTGGCCGAGCCGGTTGCCACCCGTGAGACCAGGGGCGCGTGGCTTCGCGGATCGCGGCTGATGGCCATCGACGGGTTCGGACTCGACGTCCCCGACTCGGCCGAGAACGCCGCCGAATTCGGCTACGCCGGCAACGGCCGGTCCCGCTCCGCCTTTCCCAAGGCCCGGGTTGTGGCCGTCGTCGAGTGCGGATCGCACGCCTTCATCGACGCCGAGGTCGGGCCGTGGAACCGAAGCGAGAAGGCGATGGCGGCCACGCTGCTGCCCTCGATCTCAACCGACTGGCTGCTGCTGGGCCGATCGAGGCTTCTACAACTTCGCCGCGTTCAGCGCCGCCAACCAGACCGGGGCGGCCTTGTGCTGGCGGGCACCGACGCAGCTGTCCCTGCCGATCCTGAAGGTCTTGCCGGACGGTACGTACCTGTCGGCTCTGGTCAATCCCCGCCTGCGCGGGCGGCAACGGGAGGAAATGCTGCAGGTGGCGAAATCCGGTGCGAAGCCGGATCCGGCCGGAGCCCACGTCGTCCGCGTCATCAAATACGACGTCCCCGCCCGCGACGGCGGTGAACTGGTGCGCCTGATCACCACGGTCGAGGTCAAGACGGATGTCCTCGTCACCCTTGCGACACGCCGCAACCGCAAACCAGCGCGCCACCACCGCCCCTGTCCGCGCGTCGTCAGGCGTGCCCGCCACAACTCCTACCGAGTGACGAGGCCTTCGGACACAGGCACCCGCCACCCGGGTCACCCCGCCTGACGTTGGTCTCACCCAGGACAGCCCCAGCCATCACATCAAGCTCGACTTGAGCTTCGTGGCGCCGGGGCAGGCCTGGGTCGAGGAGGGAGTGACACAGACGTCTTGCACGTACGTCTTGCACAAGCGTGCAATTACCCGTACGGTTATCCCCATCAACCACACCAGGGGGATTCCGCCATGAACGACACCACCGTGAACACCGCCACCGCCGTCCGCGCCGAACTGTCCATCGACGGGCGCCGGCTGTCCTACCTCGACTTCGGGGGCACCGGCCGGCCGCTGGTGGCCCTGCACGGGCACCTGTCCGAGGGCGCCACCTTCGCGCGGCTCGCCGAGGCACTGGGCCCCGAGTGGCGGCTGATCGCCCCGGACCAGCGCGGCCAGGGCGAGTCCGACCGGACCGCCGACTACTCGCGGGAGGGCTACCTCGCCGACCTCGAAGCCCTCCTGGACCACCTGCAGCTGGACCGGGTCGTACTCCTCGGCCACTCCCTCGGCGCCGTCAACGCCTACCAGTTCGCCGCCCGCCACCCCGGGCGCGTCAGCGCGCTCGTCAACGCCGAGGGGCCCGCCGCACTCGGCCTGGACGGGTCGAACCCCTTCGGCTTCCTGCTGAACCTGCCCTACGACGCACCCACCCGCGACGCACTGGTCGCCGGACTCGGTCCCGCGGCGCCGTACTTCTCCGACCGGCTGCGGGAGAACGCCGACGGCACCTGGCGGCTGCCCTTCCACCCCCGGGAGATGTACGAGTCCGAGGACCAGGTGCACGGCGACCACTGGGCCGACTGGACGGCCACCACCTGCCCGGCCCTCCTGGTCCACGGCACCAAGGGCGTCATCCCGGCCGAGCAGGTCCGCGCCATGGTCGAGCGCCGTCCCGGCACCACCTCGGCCGAACTGGACGCCGACCACCTCGTCTACACCACTGCCCCCGACGCCTTCGCCACCGCCGTCCGCGAGTTCCTCGCGACGATCTAGCCGACGGTGGTCGCGTGCACGCGGTAACACCGGGAGAACCCGGCCCCCGCCGCAGGCGTGGCCCAGGCCGTCGAGCACGGCCGCCCGTGAGCCGACGCCCCTGACGTGCCGAACTCGCCTGACGAACGCTCGGATGCATGTAAGCCAAGTCGGTGTCAGCCCACTCGGCTTACATGCGTGACAGCTTCCGGGGCACCCCGTATAGCCGCTGACCAGCCTGCGGCGCGGCCTCACCGGACGTCCCACGCCGGCAATCGGCAACAACGGCTCCAGCGCAGCCCACTGGTCATCGGACAGATCCCCATGTCCGTCCGCCGGCCTGGCATCAACCCGGACGACCCTCCACCACAGACCTCTCGACCATCCCCCTCTCTCAAGCGCGGGATGGCCGAACCCCTGGAGCATGCGCCCCAGGGGTTCGCCGTCTGCGTAGGTGGCTCAGCGCTACTGGGCGGCCTTCACCTTGTCGAACTGCTTCTTCACCAGCGCCTGGTCCGGCTGCGTCACGGATGCCGTAGCCACGTTGCTGAGGTTGATCACAGCATCCCCGCTCCGAACGAAGACGTAGGAGTACTCGGCCGTCGTCTGACCGGTGTAGGACAGCTTGAAGGCCAGGGTCGCGTCGCCGAGCGTCGGGTAGCTCAGCTTCGACGTGGATACCACGAGCTTCTCGTTGTCGTTCCCGGGGACGGTGCTGGGGATGCTGGAGCACGACCCGAGCGCGGCCGCGGCGGACGACATGGCCTTGTCGGCCTGGCCGGCACCGAACTGGTAGAGCTGGACCATGACCCCGAGGTTGGAACCCGTCTTGAAGGCGGCCTGCACGGCCGCGGCCGGCTTCGTCGCGGCGTTCGGAGCGTCCATCAGGTCGAGCACGGGCTGACAGGCGGCCTTGTCCGCGACCGTCTTGCTGTCACCGCCGGCCGGGCCGCTGTCCGACTTGGTCGTCCCCGGCACGTCCGCCTTGGTCAGCAGGGCCTTGAGGAGATCATCGGACGACAGGGCCTTTGCCGGACCGGGCTTGCCCGTCGGTGCGGCCGAGGTGGCCGGTCCGGCCGTGCCCGTCACGGCGGCCGTGGCGGTCGGCACGGGCGTCCCCGCCGGCGCCGGCGTGGTGGTCGCGGCGCTCGGGTCGGAGTTGTCGGGGCCGCACTGGGCAGCCATGGACCCGAGGAGAGCGATCGGCAGAACCGCCGACATGACGAAGCGCTTGTGCGAAGCACGCATGGTGAAATGTCCCCCTTGATTTGGATCATGGTGCGACTGCCATGCCGGAGCCAGGTCGTGGTTACTCGCCGAGGCCCCCGCCGCAGTCATCAGCAGCGATCCCCGGATGAGGGATTCGGGCCACTCCGTGGGGCGGATTCCACCCGCGGACGGACCACCGCGCTGAGGCGTGACAAGCTATCGCAAATCTCCGGCGAACGACTACACATGATCATCCGACGGCTCGGAGTCCATCTCATTCGGAGAGTCCGCGGCCCGGATGCCCACCCCGCGACCGGCCCGGCCCGTCGTGACCAGGCCCGCCACGCCGTCGAGTGCGGCATCGACCCGCTGAACCAGCACCGGGCGGCCACGCCCGACCGAGCGCGGGGCCGCGGGCTACGGCCGGCGGGGACGGCCTGCGGCGATCCCGTCCACCGTGATCGCTGACGGTCCCGCGCACCCCGGCCCGACGGCGTCGACCTGTGCGGGCCGGCTCACCTCCGTACAGCTCCGCGTCCGGTGGCATGATGTGCGGGAAACGTCCAGGTCAACGGGGTGAGGACGGCGGTCGTGGAGATACCGGGGACGGAGCAAGGCGGCGCCGCCACGCATTACACGACCCGGGGACTGCCCGCGTCGCGGCGGCGGGCGTACTGGCGCGAGGCGCTCTCGCGCACCTTCGGTGCCGTGGACATGAAGGTCGGCGACGAGGTCGAGCACGGCGCGATCCGGACCTCGCTGCTCGGCCCGCTCCAGGCGGTCACCGTGGAAGGCGACCCGCACCGGGCGGAGCGGACCAGGCGCCTCGTCGCCGGCAGCGACAACGACGAGTACGTCGTCGTCAAACTCCTCAGCCACGGCACGGTCCACGTCGAGCAGGACACCCGCGAGACCTGCCTGGGTGCAGGCACGCTGTTCATGTACGACATGGCGCGCCCGGTCCGGCTGACCGTGCCGGAGCGGTTCCGCACCAAGTCCCTGGTCCTGCCCCGCCGGGCGTTGGGCCTGAGCGAGTCCGACTTCCGGCGGATCACTGCGGTGCCGCTCGGCGCGGACACGCCGCTCGGCCGTCTGGTGCCACCGCTGGTGTCCCACCTCGTCGACTCGGCGGCCACCTACCAGCCGCACACAGGGGGGTCGGTCGCCGCCCACGCGACGAGCCTGATCCAGACGCTCGTCGAGGAGCAGCTCGGCTTCGACCTGCAGGACACTCCCGACGCCGCCCGGATGACGCTGCTGCGGATCCAGGCCCACATCGGCGAACACCTGACGGACCGGGACCTCACCCCCGAGGCGATCGCCCGCCACCACCACATGTCCGTGCGCTACCTGCACAAGCTCTTCGAGCTCGAAGGCGTCACCGTCCGCCGCTGGATCCAGCGACGCCGGCTGGAGGAGTGCCGCCGCGCGCTGGGCGGCCGGGAGGCCCGGAGCAGGAGCATCGCGGCCGTGGCCCACCACTGGGGCTTCGCCAACGCCGCGCACTTCAGCCGTTCGTTCAGGGACGCCTACGGTGTCTCCCCGCGCGAGTGGCGGGACGCGGCCGGCCGTCTGCCGCAGCCATGACCGGAGGCCGGCACCGCGGGTGCGGTGCCGGCCCCTCGGGCGCGGCGCGACGGGGCGTCAGAGCACCGACCGCGAGGCCCACAAGCAGCGCAACACCGTCGAACGCTGCATCAACCGGATGAAGAACTGGCGCGGCCCGCCACCTGCTACGAGAAGACCGCCAGCGTCCACCAGGCCGGACTCCACATCGCCGGCATCCTCATCCGGTCCGCCCGCCGATCCGAAGGAAACGACCTAGCTCTGCGACAACACGACCAGGCCGACGACGACCGTGATGAGGAGCCCGAGGACGATTCCGACCACCGTCGGCGTCAGCCGGTCCCGCGCCTGCTTCTGCGGCTGCACCCGGTCGGCCGGGTCGGTGCTCAGTTCCCACCAGTTGACGACCCGATGGAACTGCTCGTCGAAGTCCGGGGACGGGTAGGTGTCGCTGTGCATGAGCCCCGGCAGTGAGCGGCGCCGCCCGCTTGCCAGGAACATCCGGACCACGCGCGACGTCTCCTTCGCGGTGCTGCCATCGCGCACGTCGATCCACCGGATCTCCTTCCACGGGTAGGTGCGGCCGCGCCCGATGCCCCAGCAGATGGTTATTCCCTCGGCCCCGACCGTGGTCCAACTCCGGAACGTCAGAAGGAACCCGGCGCCGCCGAGCACTGCGGTGACGGCGATCAGGCACCAGGTCGGAGCCGGGCCGAGCTTGTAGGCGGCAGCGGTCCCTTCGACGACAAACAGGAAGGCCACGGCCGCAATGTGCGACCCGGACGGACGATACCGGTCTTTCCCCCGGAAGCTCAGTTCGTTCACTCAACGCACACTACGCCTCGGGAGACCGCGACTTGAGGCCACCCCGGACCTCACTCCGGGTCCTCCGATCCGCAGGTGCCATGAGCACCGGCCGAACGCAGCGACCTGCCCAGACTCCCGGTGAGGACGCGCGGATGACGCCGCCACCACCACATGTCCGGGTGGGGCATTCCGTGGAACGGTTCGAGGGCCAGGCCGTCGTCGGCGATCGTCGCCGCCCGGAACCGGTCGTCCCACGCCCTGATCCGCGGTGTCCAGAGCTGGACGAGGTGGTCGTGCAGCAGCAGCCACGCCTGGTGGAGCCAGTTCCGGCAGTAGAGGTCGTTGGTGTACTCGTCGACGTCGTCGTCGTAGCCGCGTTCGACCGTCTCGACCAGCCACGCCCACGCGTCCACCTGCTCCGCGACGGTGAACGCCGTCCGCCAGCCGCGCCGGTGGAGCAGCTCGCCCACCTCGGCCTCGTCGTAAGTGCCCATCGGGGCGAGGCTCTCACGACGAAGCCGAGGGGACCAGCGGAAATCGTCCCCGGCTCGGTTCCCTGCCGCCCCGGCTGAGGGGGGCGGCTCCCTGCCGCCCCCCTCAGCCGACCGCGTCGAGCAGCAGCTTCGCCGCAGCCGCCGCGCCGTCGGTGCGGATCGTGCCGGCCACGGCGGCCGCCCGGTCACGGACCTCGGGGGCCAGCGCCGTCTTCAGCGCGGCCGAGAGGGACTCGGTGGTCGGCGTCGGGCCGTCGTGGGCCGCGCCGATGCCCAGGTCGGCCACCCGGCCCGCCCAGTACGGCTGGTCGGCCATCTGGGGCACCACCACCTGGGGCACGCCGGCCCGGGCGGCCGTCGTCGTCGTTCCCGCACCGCCGTGGTGCACGACGGCGGCGACCCGGCCGAACAGGGCCTGCTGGTTGACCTCGCCGACGACGAAGCAGTCGTCCCGGTCGTCGGTCAGGGCCAGTCCGGCCCAGCCGCTCCCGAGGAGCACGCGGCGGCCCTGCGCGCGCACCGCCCCGACGACCGCCTTGGCGACGTCCTCCGAATCGCGCACCGGCATGCTGCCGAAGCCCACGTAGACCGGTGCGTCGCCGGCCTCCAGGAACGCCTCCAGCCCGGCCGGGAGCGGGCGTTCGTCCTCCCGGATCCACGCGCCGGTCTGCACCACGTCGAGCTCCGCCGGCTCCAGCCACGGGCCCAGCACCGCGTCCGCCGCCAGCAACGGCTGCCCCGTGAAGACGTGATCGCGGACGTTCTCCACCGGGGGCAGGCCGATCGACGCGCGGTGGGTGTTGACCGCGCCGCCGAACAGCTCGTCCATGTCCTTCGCGTTCAGCTCCCACAGCACCCGGTTGTCGGTCACGTCCGCCGGGAGCGGCTTCGTCCACGCGAGCGGCGGGTGGTGCGGCGACGGCAGGTAACTCGGGAAGTAGGAGACGAACTTGTAGGGGACGCCCAGCTTCTCGGCCACCGACCGCGCGGCGGCCGCGGCCGGGATCAGGCCCGTCGCCAGCACCACGTCGACGCCCTCGGCCACCGAGGAGGCCGCGTCGTACGTCATGGCGACCATCCGGGCCGCACGCTCCGGCATGGTCGCCGGCGGCGCCGGCTTCGCCCCGGTCACCGCGCCCTTCGCCATCTCGCGCACCGACGGGCCGATCGGCGCCAGCGGGAGGCCGAAGCCGTCCAGCAGCTCCGCGAAGTCCGGCGGCGCGCACACCTGCGCCTCGGCGCCGAGCGCCTGCAACTGCACCGCGAGGCCGACCATCGGCTCGATGTCCCCGCGCGACCCGTACGCCACCAGCAAAACACGCATGCAGCAACTCCGACTTTCCTTGGTTTTCGGCCTCGGTCGGAGATTCTGCGGCACCGTGGGGGCCTTGCCGCAAGGCCCCCCGTGCGCTATATGTTGAGAGTGGAAAGGCGTGGGTACGCCGCCTTCTGACTCATCGTCCGCTGTGAACGGACTCCCCTTCTCGATGCGGCGGCGCGGATGCTGCGGCGCCGATGCGGCGGCGCGCCGAACGTCGCCGTCGCAGCCGGTTTTCTGCGATCGGCACGCCGCGGGGCCCTCCCCTCACCATGACCGTTCTCCACCCACCGGTGCGCGTTCCCCCGGGGTCGTCGGCGGCAGGAGGAGTGGGTCTGGCCCCACCCCGCCCGTGTGGCTGGACCCGTACCGGGCCGACCGGGTGCTCCGTAGCGTCGACGGCACAACGACACGGAGGAGAACGACCATGGCCACGACCGCTTCGGCCCACCTCGGCGACTCGCGCACCCAGGCGGCCTTCGGCACGGTGAGGAAGTGCATCACGCTCTTCGGCGCCGTCAGCGCCATCGTCCTCGGGGTGGTCGCCGTGATGGCGTTCACCGGCCACGAGGTGACCGCGTTCCTGTGGATCCGGGGAGCCGTCCTGCTCGCGATCGCCCCGCTGGTCCACCGGATGGCCGTCCGGGCCTCGGAGGGCTCCTTCAAGGCCTTCGACCGCGTGCGCACCCTCTCCACCGTCATGCCGATCGCCATCGTCGGCGTCGACCTGGTCCCCGGCCTCTGCCCGGCCTGGTACGCCGTGCTCCAGGGCCTGTCCGCCCTGGCCATGGCCGGCGTCGCCGTCCTCACCCGCGGCCCCGTGCTGAGCGCCGCCTTCCCCACCACGAAGTGAGGTTCCGGGAACCTGCCCGCCACCCGGCCACCCCTCGCACAGGAAGTCGGCCGGGCCGACTTCCTGCGCGAGGCACGTCGTGGAACCCCGCGACCGACCTCACCCGGGCGACGGGGCCGCACGCCCTTCCGCTCACCCGCCCGCTCAGATCGGCAGGTCCCAGCCCGGGCCGTCCTCGGACCCGATCCACACCCGTTGCCCCGCGCCCGAGACCGTGATCCCGAACCCCTCCTGATGCGGCGCGCCGGCCTCCTGCCACGCCTCGACGGCCCGCTCGACCTGGTCCCAGAGCCGCAGCGGCCCGCGCTGGCTCACGGTCCAACCACCGTCCGGGCCGGGCATCGTCCGGGCCTGCGAACCCGTGGCCACGTCCACGAGGACCTGCTCGCCACCCGCCCCCATCCGCTCCGCCGACGGCGCCGCGAGCTGGGACACCCACCCACCCGTCCACGTACCGATGACCGCCGGATCGATCCGGCTCACCCGCTCCTCCCCCGGCAGCAGGGCAAGGGCCGGCCGAGGCGGACGGTCGTGCGGGCGGGCGATCATGAAGCTGGTGAACCCCGGCAGGAACCGCCCCGTCGCGCTGCCCGGCCCGGTGACGGTCAGCAGCGCGAGCCCGGAGGCGTAGCTCCAGCCGCAGAGCGTGACCAGGATCCGGCCGCCCGGCCTCACCTGGTGCAGCCAGGGCAGCGGGACGTACCGGACCGAACACGTGGCGATCAGCCGGTCGTACACTCCCCCGCCCGGATCCCCGCGCAGGCCGTCCCCGATGACCAGCCGAGGTGTGTAGCCCGACTCCTTGAGCGCGACCGCGGCCGCCCCGGCCACCACCGGGTCGTACTCGACGCTCGTCAGGTTGGCGTCCCCGAGCCGGTGAGCACCCAGGGCCGTCGAGTACCCCGTCCCGGTGCCGATCTCCAGCACGCGGTGGCCCGGCGCGGTGCCGAGTTGCTGCCACATCCGCAGCACCAGCGACGGGAGGGTGGACGAGGAGGACGGGGAGCCCGCGACCGGCTCCCCGTCCACATCACCCGGGCGGATCACGCCGTCGAGCTGGGTGATGAGCGTCCGGTCCTCGTAGATCCCCTCCAGCCAGCCGGGTTCGCCCCGGCGCACCGGCCGGTAGGCGGTCGGTGCGGTCCCCGGTACCGGTTCGAAGTACGAGCCGACGAACAGCTCACGCGGGACGGCCTGCGCCGCCCTGCGCCACAGGGGATCGGCCGGCGTGCCGTCCTGGACCAGCCGGTCGACCAGGGCGGCGCGGAGTTCTGCGGACGTGCTCACAGGTCGGGGCCTCTCTGCAACTGGTCGGCGATGGCCTGGGCGATCGCGCCGGTGGTCTCGGGCGGCTGCCAGGCCCACTGCCCGTTGGGATTGCACTCCAGGAAGTACCACTCGCCGGATCTGGCGACGGCGAAGTCGAACGCGCCGTACACCAGCCGGAGTTCACCGAGGAAGTCCGTGACAGCACGCGCGACCTGCTCGGGAACCGCTATCGGCGTGCACTCCATGAGATCCTGCCGACGGCGCCAGTCGAGATCCGGACTGTCGATCCGGATCGCGAACAACCGGCCGCCGACGGCCGTCAGCCGCACGTCGAAGGCCTTGTCCACTTTGGCCTGGAACATGTGCGGGCAGGTCTCGACCCCGGCGGTCAGCTCATCGGCCCGCACCTGCCGCACCCACACCTGGTGCGGCAGGCCGTCCACCTCGTACGCGGTGTTCCACAACGGCTTGTAGACCACGCCGCCGGCCCGGCCCGCCGCGAACTCCCGCGCGGCACGCAGCTCGTTGGTGATCAGCGTGTCCGGCACCGACAACCCGTGCCGCCGGGCCACCGCGAGCTGCGCCGGCTTGTACTCGGCCGCCCGGTTGGACCACGGATGGTTGACGTAGTGCGCCCCCGCGAGCGAGGCGAGGACTCCACCGGCACCCCACAGCGACTGGGCGGCCGCGAACCGCCGCTCCTGCGCTCCCAGTTGGGGAGGCCCTTCGTACGGAGAGGCCCGGCGAACCCAGACCGATCTCACCCGGGTGAGGTCCAGCGCCCGGCTCGAAGTGCGCAGGACGCCCCGCTGACCGCCCGCACCGTACGCGGCGGTCAGCGAGGCACCCGAGTGGAGGTCCGCGCCGGGATCGAACCGCACCACCGGAACACCACGCCCGGCCAGCACCCGCAGCACCACATCCGCCGTCACGTCAAGGGAGTTGGTCAGCACCAGCACCGACCCGCCACCGCCGGCCATCAGCCGGCACTCTGGTCCTGGTCGTAGGACTCCGTGGAGTCGGCATCGGTCGCCCCACCCGGCCCGGACCCGTCACCGGGACTGGTCATGGTGGGCGTCAACCCGCTGGTACTGGTGCCGTGACCCCCCAACTCGACCGTACGGCCCTCCCCGTCCACGATCAGGGCGACCTGCGTCTGCGGATCGATCACCGGCGTGAACACCTGCACGGCGACGGCCGCCGCGAACGGCTGCATCCTGCTCGTGCCCCACGCCGGTACGGACGTCTGCCTCATCTGTGTGCCTCCTCGTCGCTGCGCCTCTGGTGGCCGGGCACCAAGGTAGGGGCACCACACGGGCAATGGCACGAGGAATTCACGTCACTGCATAATCTCGCTATGCGGCCCGTCGGAATTCGTCGGCCCATCGGCCGAGCATGGACCTGGCGGGATCACCCTCGACCGACTCGCCGCGAAAGAAGTCGAAGAGGGCCCGGTAGTGGTCAATATCCTTGGGATCGCGGAGCACCAGTCTTCCGGTGAACAGCTCGATGGTCACCAATTTGGCACCGTAAACCGTAAATGTGTGGAACGGGGCATCCGCCACCTGGGCCGACAGCGGCAAAATCCCGATCGTGACATTCGGCAGGTGGGAGAGGGACACGAGGCGGTCAAGCTGCGTCGCCATGACCAGCGGTTCGCACAACCGCCAGCGAACGGCCGACTCCGTCAGCAGGAAGTCGAAATGCTTGCCCTGGTCGTACAGAACAACCTGCCGTCCGAGTTTGAGCGAGATGGCTTGAGACACGTCCCCGTCGGCGGGGTCGACAGGCGGACTCATCGCCGTACGCATGTACTCGGGCGTCTGAAGGAGCCCGGACGGCATCGCGGGCAGGAAGTAGCGGATGTGCGTGGCTCCGGCCTCAAGAGCGGCGAGCTCACGCTGTCGCAGGTGCAGACCGCGCCGCACCGATGACCTGACGTCCTCGTACTCGGCGTTCGCCACACTGGCCAGCGCCAGGAGCTCGCGCGCCAAGTCGTCATCGACGCCGAGACCGCTGAGAATCTGCTGCACGTCGACAACCGAGGGCAGCACCCTCCCGTTCTCGATCCGGGAGATCTTGCTCTGACTCATCCCGCACCGGACGGCCAGACGTTCCCCGGAAAGGCCGGAGGCGCGCCGGAGATCCTTGAGCGCTGACGCAAGGTCTCGACGCTGCTCTCCGGCCCTACCGGGATCATGAGTCAATCTGCGCTGTACTCCGCGAACGGAACCGACAACGAGACGGCCAGGTCACGCCAGTGCCGGTACAGGCCGAGGTTCGGGTTCGCCAGAAGCTCCCGGCCGGTCTGCGCACCATCCGGCCCGTACATCATCCCGACGACCTTCGATCCGTCGAACATCCAGAAATCCTGATCCGGAAGGCCTGGGTTCTCCTTCCCGGTCAGATCGAGAATCCTGACGTCCTCCCCGGCCTCGACGTTGTGGGCGTAAGCCGCGAACTCGTAGCGCAGGTAGTCCGACAACGGCCGGGTGAGGACATGCACCCGGCCGATCCGACGTCCCGTGGAGCGGTATTGCCGCACACGTGTGAGCCACGGATCGTCAGCGGGGATACGCAGTTCACCTGTGGCCAGGAACTCCCGGTACTCCTCGTCCTCGCCCGGCATGGCATAGGAACTCCGAACCTCCAGCCGGAACGCCTCATGCTCGAACGCATCGAAGAACGCGCGCCAGGCATCACCAGCCAAGAGCACGGAACGCCTCCCGCAGAACAGCCTCGGGGATCTCGACCACGGCCTCGCCGTCCGGGGTCGGCCGGTCCACGGTGTAGCCCTGCACCGCGATGGTCCCCCGGTCGGTCGTGTAGACGGTCGGGCAGTCGTCGTTCCGGCAGTCCGGGTCACCGCCCGCGATCCTCGTGAGCTCCATTGCTCTTCCTCCACACACGCAGCGGACTCGTGGTCAGGACCCTAGAGAGCAGCCGACCGCCGGGCAAGGATCATTCACGTTCCCGCATAGACCGGCGCGAGGGCGGACCGAACCCGTCGGGCACAGCCATGGTCGGCCGGTCGCGGTGCGCGGCATGATGGACTGTCATGAGTATCAGCGACATACCGGCGGAGTCCGGCTCTGTCCCGGCGGCCTGCGTGGCGCCGCCCTTCGACCCCGAACTGGCCGCGCTCCTCGCGGCGTCGGGCGGCGCGGCCGGGGAGCCGCTCACCCCCGGGAACCTCGCGGCCCGGCAGGCGCAGGACGCCGCCGACCGGCCCCGGCCGACGGTTTCCGAGCTCCGGGACGGCGGCCGCTTCGAGGTCGAGGAGCTGCGGGTGCCGGGGGCGGCGGGCGATCCGGACGTGACGCTCGTGAGTGCGCGCCCCGCCGGGATCGGCGGGCCGCTGCCGCTGCTGTACTACCTGCACGGCGGCGGCATGGTCGTGGGCAACGCGTGGTCCGTGCTTCCGCTGCTCCAGGACATCGCCCTCACCCTGGAGTTGGCGGTCGTCTCGGTCGAGTACCGGCTGGCGCCGCAGACGCGGTACCCCGGGCCGCTGGAGGACTGCTACGCCGGCCTCGTCTGGGTGTCCGCGCACGCGGCCGAACTCGGCATCGACGCGGACCGCATCGTCATCGGCGGCAAGAGCGCCGGCGGCGGACTCGCCGCGGCCCTGGCGCTGCTCACCCGTGACCGGGGCGGGCCCGCACCGATCGGGCAGTTGCTCCTCTGCCCGATGCTCGACGACCGCAACAGCACCTTCTCCAGCCACCAGATGGCCGGCGTCGACACCTGGGACCGCATCTCCAACGCCACCTGTTGGCAGGCGCTGCTGGGCGACCGGTACGGCGCCGCCGACCTGCCGCCCTACGCGGCCCCCGCCCGCGCCACGGACCTGTCCGGTCTGCCCCCGGCCTACATCGAGGTCGGGTCGGCCGAGACCTTCCGGGACGAGGACGTGGCGTACGCCGACGCGATCTGGCGGGCCGGCGGCCAGGCCGAACTGCACGTGTGGCCCGGCGCCTTCCACGGCTTCGACTCCTTCGCGCCGCAGGCGGCGATCAGCCGGGACGCCCGCGACGCCCGTTCCCGCTGGCTCCGGCGCATCCTCACCGGGCCCGCGGCGGGCGGCGGGCCGGCCTCCTGAAGGACGGCCGGCCACGGGACGGCGCGCGTCGTCCCGTGGCCGGCCGCCGCCGCGTCAGCCCCGGTTGCGCTGGCGGAGCTCGATCCGGTTGCCGTCGGGGTCGAGCGCCGTGATGCGGACGCCGTAGGGGTAGTGCACCGGCGCGGGCTCGACGAACCGGACACCGCGCGCCTGGAGCACCTTGAACTCCGCCTCCAGGTCGTCGGATTCGAGGAAGACCGAACCCACGACGACCGCCCCCTCGTCCTCGACCACCGGGCCCCGGCCCGAGCCGCCGGGCCACAGGATGATCTCGACCGCATCGTCGCCCGCGGCGACCGTCAGGAAGCGGCCGTCGGGGCCCGGGTAGTCGATGCGCCTGTTCAGCCCGAGGCCCTCCGTGTAGAAGGCCAGGGCCCGGTCCTGGTCGGTCACGTAGACGGCCACGTACATCAGGTTCTTCAACATCCGCGTCTCCCTCGCTCATCGGACGGCTGGTCGAAGCACCGACGGACCGGAGCGGGGAGATGTGACGGCGGACGGCCGGCGATTTCCGCCCGCGTCGGCCGTCAGGGCCGCAGGAGCCCCTCCGGGAGGTAGCCGGAGCGCAGGCCCGGCTGCCAGCCGCACGCCTGGACGGCGACGGCGGCCAGCGCGATCGCGCCGACCGGCAGCAGGCTGCGCGGCTCCGGGTCGGGGCCCGCCTCCTCGCGGTGCCGGCGGAGCCGGTCGGCCAGGGCCTGTTCGAAGGCCGGCCGGTCGTCGTCGAGGAGGACGCGCAGCAGCCGCTGGTCGGGGGTGAGCGCACCGGCCGCGTCCAGCCGCCGGGCCGCCTCCGCGCGCGCGTCGGCGTCCGGCCGGACCAGGGGTTCGGACGCGATCCGCGACCGGGGCCAGGTGTCCGCCAGGTCGGGCAGGTACGCGCAGAGGGCGTCCATCTCGGCGAGGTCGGCCGCTGCGGAGACCGACTCCAGGCGCGAGTACGGCACCCCGTCACGGATCGCGGGCGCGTAGTCCTCCTTGAGCAGCGGGCCGACCAGCCGCGCCGGCTCCCGGAGCAGGCCGGTGATCACGGCCATCGCGAACGCGTCCACCCAGGTCCGTGCGGTGGGCGCCTCGTCCACGGCGTCCCCGAAGGCGAAGTCCTCGCTGGAGAGCCTCTGGTCGACGAGCGGGAGGACGACCTCGAAGTCGCCGTCGGGGAAGGCCCCGAGGCTCAGCACCCCGAGGCTGCACTCCGCCGCGGTCCGCAGGGCCAGCCGCGCGGGGGCGGCGTCGAGCGCCGGGTCCTCCAGGGTGCACGCGGCGGCGTGGTCGAGGAGTTCCGCGCCCGTCTCCCGCATCCGCTTCAGGGACAGGCTGTCGTAGCGCATCCCGTGCCAGCGGCCGAAGGCCCGGCCCCTGATGTCCTCCAGAGCCGCGGCGATGCGCTCCTCGCCCACCTGGTGACGCGTCACTTCCTGCACGTCCGTTCCCCTCCCGTGATCGTCAAAGCCGGTCCCGACGCTAACAGTCCGATCGAACGAGACGAACCGTCTCGTCTTGACGACCGCCCCCGAGAGGTCCATAGTGGAGCGCACGAGACGAACCGTCTCGTTCAGTCAGTCAGTAGGCAGAGACCGAGAGGCCATCGCGATGACCCGAAACACCAACGACCGCGTCTGGTTCGTCACCGGCGCGTCCAGCGGCCTCGGCCTCGCCTTCACCCGCGCCGCGCTCGCCGCGGGCGACCGGGTCGTGGCCACCGCCCGCCGCACCGCACTCCTCGACCCGACCGTCGCCGAGCACCCCGGCCGGATCGTCGTCCTCCCCCTCGACGTCACCGACCGCGAAGCCGTCGCGGCCACCGTCGACAAGGCCGCCGCCGCCTTCGGCCGCATCGACGTCGTCGTCAACAACGCCGGCCTCATGACCAGCGGCACCGTCGAGGAGTTCACCGAGGAGGACGCCCGGGCCCAGCTCGAAACCAACTTCTTCGGGGCGCTCTGGGTCACCCAGGCCGTCCTCCCCCACCTGCGCGCCCGGCGCAGCGGCCACATCATCCAGATCTCCAGCGTCGGCGGCATCATCGGCTTCGCCACCACCGGGCTGTACAGCGCGAGCAAGTGGGCGCTGGAGGGCATGACCGAGGCGCTCGCGCAGGAGGTCGCGCCGTTCGGCATCAAGGTCACCATCGTCGAGCCCGGCGGCTACACCACCGACCTCTACACCGCAATGCGCGTCCAGCCCCGCCACGAGGCGTACGAGCCGCTGCACACCGCCCTCGCCGAGATGTGGGGCGACGCCGAGGACGCCGACCCGGCCGACGCCGCCAAGGCCGTCCTCGCCCTCGTCGAGAGCGAGCAACCGCCCCTGCGGCTCGTCCTCGGCAGCGCCATGTACGACGTCGCCCAGCAGTCCGCCGACCAGCGCAAGGCCGACTGGGCCTCCTGGGAGACCACCAGCCGGGCCGCCGGCTGAGACCCGGCCACCGACCACCCGGTCGTGGGGGGGGGGGGGGGGGCCGCCCGCCGCCAGGGGCCCCGCCGGTCCGCGCCGG
>NZ_JBHJUK010000025.1:0-4908 GCF_042266225.1 Kitasatospora sp. NPDC056181 | reverse complement strand
GCCGTCCCACACCCCGGCCGACGCGCCGGCTGGAGCTTATCCCCTCCCCCCCTTTCGCCGCGCCCCTCGGCCGCGCGGCTCCGGCTCCGGCTCCGGCTACGTCAGGGGTCGGCTACGGCGGTCGGGGCGGCCGCTCAGTCGTTCTGGTTGCGGTCGGCCGTGGCGTTGAGGGAGGCGATCAGGACGCTGAGGCGGGTGTTCCAGTTCGCGGCCGTCGGTGCGTCGATGGCGTGCTTCTTCGCCATGTCCCGGACGGTCTTCTGGGCGTTCTTCAACTCCTGCGCCGCGTCGTCCGGCTGGCCCTCGTTGAGGCGGGCGGAGGCGTCGTCGAGGGTGTGCAGCAGGTCGACCTGACGGTCGCGCTCCTTAGTGACCTGGGCCTGGGCGACGGACTGCCGCAGGGCGTTCAGCTGGACGGCCGCGGCCTGGCCGTGCGGCGGGACCGGACTGGCCGACGGCGTGGGGATCGCGGCCGGGCCGGTGGGCGCGGGGGTGGTCGCGGTAGGGGTGGGCGTCGGGGCCGCCGGGGTCGTCTGGGCGGGCTTGGTGACGGAAGGGGCGGCGGACGGGGTGGCCGGGTCGTCGAAGGCGGTGAGCGCCAGCATCGCGGCGCCCGCGACCCCCACCAGCCCGAGCGCGCCGAGGACCAGCGGCTTGCGGCGGCTCTCCCGGACGGGCTCGTCGAAAGCCTGCGGGTCGTAGCCGGGCGCGTCGTAGACGGGCGGCGCGGACGGAACGGGCGCCATCACCGAGGTGGCGGGCGAGGCGTGGAGGTGCGCCGCCTGGACCGGCACGGGCGGCAGGACCTGGGTGGCCTGGCCGGCCGGGGCGACGCCGAGGAGCTCGCCCGTCGGGTCGCCGACCACCAGCCCGGGTATGCAGGAGAGCAGCTCGGCCCGCGCCGCCGCCGCGTCCGCCGGCCGGTCGGCCGGGTTCTTGGCGAGCAGCCGCAGCACCACCGCGTCCAGCGCGGCCGGCACCCCGGCCCGTCTCGCCGACGGCGGCAGCGGCTGCTCGCCGACGTGCTTGTACGCGATCGCCACCGGCGACTCGGCGGTGAACGGGGTGGCACCGGTGAGCATCTCGGTCAGCACGCAGCCGACCGCGTACAGGTCGGTGCGCCCGTCCAGCTCGGACGCCGTGGCCTGCTCCGGCGAGAGGTACGCCGCCGTGCCGAGCACCGAGGCGGTCTGGGTGAGGTTGCTGGAGGAGCCGGCCCGGGCGATGCCGAAGTCGACGACCTTCACCCCGCCGTCGTCCGTGATCATGATGTTGCCGGGCTTGATGTCGCGGTGCACCAGGCCCGCGCCGTGCGCGACGGCCAGCGCCTCGCACACGGCCGCCGCGATGCCGACCGCCCGCTCCACCGGCAGGCCCGGCTGCTGGGCGAGCAGGGCCGCCAGCGAGCGCCCGTTCACCAACTCCATGACGATGTACGGCGACCCCTGGTCCACACCGGAGTCGAAGACCATGACGATCCTCGGGTGCACCAGCATCGCGGCGTGCTGCGCCTCACGGCTGAACCGCTCGGCGAAGCGCGGGTCGTCGGCGAGGCCCCCGTTGAGGACCTTGACGGCCACCTGGCGGCCCAGCACGTGGTCCACGCCCCGCCAGACGGTGGCCATGCCGCCGACGCCGAGCATCTCGACGAGTTCGTAACGCCCGTTAAGCGCCCGACCGATCACTTGGAGCTCCCCTCACGTGCCCTGCCCGGGGTCCCGGACCGCCTCGTGCACCTGTGCACGATAGCCGCCGACCCCCACCGGTTCCGGACGAGCGTCCGCCGGGCCGTCCTGGACCGGCACCGGCAGGCTGCCGTACCGCTGCATCCGCTGCCAGCGCAGCCGGGACCCGGCCAGCGCGGTGAACACCGACTGGATCACCACCAGGTACATCAGCTGCCGGTACACGAACTGCTGCAGGGGCAGGCTCCACAGCGGGCCGAGCCGCTCGCCGTCCAGCCGGAACGCGTAGACGCCCATCAGCAGCTGGAGCAGCAGGAACGCCAGCCAGAGACCGACGATCCGCACCGGGTCGAGGAAGGCCAGCCCGTAGAGCGCGAAGACGTCCACCACCGGGGCGAGCAGCGGCAGCAGCACCTGGAACAGCAGCAGGTACCCGAGGCCGCGCCGGCCCAGCTTGCCCGCCTGCCCGCCCTGGCGCAGCGCGCCGCGGTGCTTCCACATCGCCTGGAGCGTGCCGTAGCACCAGCGGTAGCGCTGCCGCCACAGGGCGGAGAGCGAGGCCGGCGCCTCCGTCCAGGCCTTCGCGCGTTCCTCGTACACGACCCGCCAGCCGTCCCGGCAGAGGGCCATCGTGAGGTCGGTGTCCTCGGCGAGGGTCTCGTCGCCGACGCCGCCGGCCGCGAGCACGGCCGAACGGCGGAACGCGCCGACCGCGCCCGGGACGGTGGGCATGCACTCGCCCAGGTCGAAGAGCCGGCGGTCCAGGTTGAAGCCGACCACGTACTCGATGTGCTGCCAGCGGCCGAGCAGCCCGCCCCGGTTGACCACCTTGGCGTTGCCGGAGACGGCGCCCACCGCCGGGTCGGCGAAGGGCTGCACGAGCATCCGGACGGCGTCCGGCTCGAAGACGGTGTCGCCGTCGACCATCACCAGCAGCTCGGCGCGGGCGGCGGCGATGCCGGCGTTGAGGGCGGCCGGCTTGCCCGCGTTGGCCTGCCGGATCACCCGCAGGTAGGGCAGGTTCAGCGACTCCACCAGGTCGGCGGTGCCGTCGGTGGAACCGTCGTCCACCACGATCACCTCGACCGGGTGGTCGGAGGCGAGCAGCGAACGGACGGCGGCCTCGATGCCGGCCGACTCGTTGTACGCGGGCACGATCACGCTGACCGGCTCGGTGACCGGCGGGCCCCACGCCCGGCGCCGACGCAGCTTCCGGTGCCGGCGGGCGGCGGCCAGGACGACGACCGCGCGCACCACGCTGACCGCGCCCGCCGCGTAGAGCAGCCAGCCCAGCACGGTCAGCGTCAGGTCGCCGGTCCGCAGCACCTGGACCAGGGCGAGGCCCTGCCAGTGCTCGGTCCCGGTGGCCGGACGGACCGGGTCGGGCAGGCCGACCGCCTCGCTGACGGTGGTGAAGCGGAAGCCGATCCCCTTCATCTGGGGCAGCAGGCCGTCCAGTGCGGCGACGGTCTGCATGCGGTCGCCGCCCGCGTCGTGCATCAGCACGATCTGGCCCTGCCGGTTGCCGGGCTCGCCGATGACCGTGTTCACGATGGACTCGATGCCCGGGCGGCGCCAGTCCTCGCTGTCCCGGGTGGTGAGCACGGTGAGGTAGCCCTCGCGGCCGGCCTGCTGGACGGCGGACCAGGCCGGGTCGTCCAGGGCGTCGGCGGTGGACGAGTAGGGCGGGCGCAGCAGCGAGGTGGTCACCCCGGCCGCTCCGGCCAGGGTCAGCTGGGTCTCGCGCAGCTCCAGCGAGCGGCGCCACGCGGGCTGGGTGCCGAGGTCGGTGTGGGTGAAGGTGTGCACGCCGAGCTGGTGGCCCTCGGCGACGATCCGGCGGACCAGGTCGGGGTGGGCGGCGGCCTGGGTGCCGACCACGAAGAAGGTGGCGTGCACGCCGTTGCGGCGCAGGGTGTCCAGGACCTCCGGGGTCCAGCGCGGGTCCGGGCCGTCGTCGAAGGTGAGCGCGACCGTGCCGGGCTTCGGGCCCGCGCTGCGGGGCTGCGGGCCGGCCGCGTCGATCACCGGGCCGCCGTCGCGGACCGCCTCGGGGACGGTCGCCGAACCGGCCGGGCGGGCGTCCTGGTCCGGGCGGTGGTCGAAGAGGTGCTGGGTGTAGCCCTGGATCAGCAGGGTGGCGGCGAGGGTGAGCAGCAGGGCGGTCAGCAGCAGCCAGTGGGTGCGCAGCGGGCCCTGGCGGACGACGCCACGGCGGCCTCGGCGGGCGCGCGGGGCCGGGCGGGCGGTTCTTCGGCGGCGGGAGGTGCTCACGGGGGCGCTTTCGGGAGGGCCGGACGGGGGCGGGGCCCGGGGACGGCGGGTGGCACGGGGACGGCGGATAGCACGGGGACGGCGGGTGGCACGGGCGTCGGTCCGGCGCGTCGGGTCCGGCCGGGGCGGGTCCGGCCGAGGCGTCGGGGTCAGGGCGTCAGGGCGTCGGGGCGTCGGGGTCAGGGCGTCGGGGTGGCCTTGCCGGGCTTGCCGCCCCCGTTGCCGGAGTTGCCGGGTGCGTCGGTCGGGCGGCCGTGGCCGGGGGTGGGGGTCGCATTGGACCCGCCGTTCCCGTTCCCGTTGCCGTTCCCGCCGGGGTTGGCCGACGGGGTGGCCGGCGGAGCGGACGGTCCGGCCGAGGGGGCCGACGCGGGTGCGGACGGCCGTGGGGTGGCCGACGCCGGGGCACCGGCGCGGTGGTCGGCCGCCGTCGGCCGCGCCGTCCCGGGCTGCACGCTGTCCGGCCCGGGCGAGCCGGTGATCGTCGGCCCCACGGTGGGCTCCGGGTCGGCCGGTGCGGGCGCGGCGGCGCTCGGCCCGGGCGGCAGCGGCAGGAACGGCGCGCTGACGGTCGGGCCGCCGAGCACGGTGCTGGCCAGCAGCGCCAGGTAGCCGGCGGCCGGCACGGCGAGCAGCAGGCCGAGCCTGCGTACCCGCCGCTGGCGGCGGCCGGAGGAGTCCACGAACACCGGGGGGACGGTGGCGTCGGCGGCCTCTTCGGAAGAAAAGGCGGCCGGGGAACCGGGCAGCGGATCCCCGGCCGCCGGCTCGTGGTCGTACCAGGTGACGGTCACGGTCGGGTCCAGGTCTGGTCTGGTCGTGCGGGGTGGGGGCCGCCCCCCGCCCCGGGGGGGGGGCGCCCCGCGACCCGGCCGGGCCGGGCCGGGGGGCGGGCGGGGGGGGCCCGGCCGGGCCGGCCGGGGCCGGCCGGGGGGGCCGGGGGGGTATA